>CANRQG010000039.1 GCA_947632735.1 uncultured Bacilli bacterium
GGAAGTTTGCCAGCTAGTTTAACTAAAGTAATAAATAGTGACTTAGAATTAAGTTTTAAAGGTAGTGGAGATAATAAAGAACAAGATGAAAATTTATTAAAGCAATATGTTAAGTATGAAGTAAATTACGGTGGAACTGAGATAAATGAGGATACTGACTTTAGTAGTATTTATACACTAGAACAAAATGAAAAAGAAACAGTAACATTAAGAATATCATTTAGTATAGATGCACCAGATATACCAAAAGAAGCAGTAGAGATAACAGATTTAGGAACAGAATTTGTTTTCGAAAATAAAGCAGAAAACAACGGCCAAGAAGTAGAAGATAGATATTCAATAAAATATAAAGGCTTTAGTGGAGCAGGATATAAAACAAGAATAGAAAGTGGAGAAACATTTACTCAAAAGATAGGTAATGTAGAAATATTATACGTTAAGATGGGAGATAACTTCTTAGAAAAAGATAATGGTTATAGTTATAGTGATGGTGTAATAACAATAAGAAATGTAACAGGAGATATAGTAATAGCTAGTGAAAACTATGTACCAACATATAGTGATAAGAGTGGAGCGAATAAACCAGTATTAAGTGAAAATATGATACCGGTAGTATATAACGAAGATTTAAAAATATGGGAAAAACAAGATTTAGATAAGAGTTATGATTATTCAAAACAAATATGGGCGAATGCTGTGACGGTTACAAATGATACAAGAGGTACATATCAAAAAGCTAAAGTAGGAACAGAAGTAAAGATGCAAGATATTTTACAAATGTTTGTATGGATACCAAGATATAGTTACACGATAAAGAGTGAAGATGGAACACATTATTATGGAAAAGCAAGTTATGGGAATAATAAGCCAACACAAGCTTTACCAGGAGAAATAGATGTAAAGTTTATTTCAGCAAATCAAAATGATAGTAGTGGAAGTGCACAATATAAAGGAGATACGGCAGATGGATGGTATACACCACCAGGATTTACATTTGGAGATAAAAACTTATCAGGAATATGGGTAGGCAAGTTTGAAACTGGTTATATGGGAGCAACATTACCATCTGAAGCACAAGCTGATGTGGAAGAACCAAATAAAGCTATTATAAAACCTAATTCTATTTCGTGGAGGGTTATTAGAATATCAACTTTAGAATTAGTATCTATGGGAATAACAGAATCTGGAAACATATATGGTTTTGACCAGAGTACATTTGATAGTCACGCCACAAAAAATACAGAGTGGGCACTAATTAGTTATCTTACTCAAAGTAAATATGGAAAGTATGGAAACTCACTTTATAGTGTTGTGAATAAAGAAGTATATATGAATAATAATAGTAATTATATGACAGGATGTTCTTCAGGAATAGGAAAAACTTCTAAAACAGAAAATTGTACATATCGTTATGATGATATGACTTCACAGGGAAATGGAACAGGATATGCTGGTGCTGGAGCTTCTAGTACTGGAAATATTACAGGAATATATGATATTAATGGTGGATCTTGGGAAATTACAATGGCTGTACTGAATAAAAGATCCGGCTATGTTCAAGGTCGTAATTCTGGATACACAGGGTTACTTTCAGATGGGACTACACTTACAGGAAGAGACTGGCCTGCAGATAAATATTACGATAACTATACAAGTAATGATTTTTTAACAGCGTGCAATGGTGTACTTTGTAAAGGTCATAATTTAAGTGAAACATCAGAATGGTTTTATGATCGAGATAGTACTGGATGGATAACAGAAAGTTTTCCTTGGGTTCTTCGAAGTGGTGAAATGAACAATTCTAATATAACTGGTATTTTTGTTGTAACTAATGATGGTTGGGGTACAGGTGGAACTGGTTATCGTATAGTCTTAACACCTAATAATTAAATTGTTTTATTTCACAATAAAGGAATGATAAATAACTTCTTGGTTTAGGCTAGGTGGATATTTTGGCAATGATTCGAGTGCTGGCATATTTGAATCATATAATGATAATGGAACATATACTAGTTATAATTCCACTCATCTAGTTCTAACACCATAATAATATTTTCTTATACAATAAAAGAATGATAAGCAAAGTTATCATTCTTTATTATGTTGCTATGCAGCTTCAACTGCTGGTTCACTACTATTATCAGCTTCAGCTAATACAATAGCACCTGTTGGACAAGACGCCATTGCATCTTGAACTCCCTGCTCTAAATCAGCTGGTATTTCTCCTTCTATTTTACAAGTAGAAAGTCCATTGTCAGCTATTTCAAAGGCTTCTTCACAAATTGAACAACAAGCACCGCAACCAATGCAAGCATCTTGATTAACAATAACTTTCATTTTTTATCCTCCTCATAGATAATTATATAAGAAAAAATATCTTCCGTAAAGAAAATTTTATTTTCTATTTCGTTTTTTTTTATAGTATGTTAAAATTATAATAAGAAGGTGATTAGTGTGAAGAGAATGGACCGTTATAGACAAGAAGATTCTTACTATCAACCATCTCGTTCTGATAAAAATCAGGAACTATATCAAAATTTAGGCAATAATGTAAGATATGCCAATTTTTCTGATGTAGCAAGCGCTAATGCCTATGACTTAACTAATGCTAAAGAAAACTATCGTACTAGAGAGGGTTATCAAAAATATCGTGATTATCAAGATATGATGCCTATGCCACCAATGAAAAGAGAATTAGAAGAGTTTAATTATTTATATAAAGAACACGAAAATAAAATTTATGATATAAATAGTGTTTTAGATAGAGCAAGAGAAAATAGAGTAGATGAATTAGATGAAAAAAGAAAATTAAAAAATGAAGACTATAACATCTTCTCAAAAATGAATAAAAAAGAATTAGAAAAATTTCGTAAAGAAAGAGTTGAAAAAAGTACTAAGCCAGATGAATTAAGAGAATTTATTGACACTATAACTTCTAAGACTTTAGCTGGAGAATTATCTAAAGAAGTAACAGTAGATTTATTAAGTGATTTGATGAGTACTAATGTAATGGATAAAGTAGAACCTCAAAAAAGTACTCAAGATAAAGAGTTAGAAGATATTGAAGATTTAAAAAGACTTCAAGAGTTAACAAAAAGTAATATTCAAGTTAAAGAAGAAAAAGAAGATACAGAAGAGGTAACGGCTTTTAAAGATGCCGATACTGATTTTTATACAAGAAGTATGGATCTTTCAGAGAAAGATTTTAACTTTACAACACCTGATAAGGAAAAGAAGTTATCTTTACCAATAAAAATATTTCTTTTTATCATAATTGTTGTTATTACGGTGGTTGTTTTGTATTTAATATACCAATTTATTTAGTTAAAAAAATAATCTTAATATTGAAGAAAAGGTTGTTTTTTTCTTTTCAACTTCTATTATTTTATGATAAGATATTTATGTAAACATTTTTAGGATGTGGTAGTTTATGAATATAGATTTTATAGTAAATGATTATGCTTTGATTTGGGCTATTTTGTTTCAAGCTTCTATTTCTGATTCTATTCATAAATTTAAACAACGTATTTGGCTTAATTATAAAGAAGAATATAATAAAGCTTATAAGGATAAAGAAGCTTTTCTAAAGGATCCTAAGAATTTTATTCCTAATGATGATCGTATTTATAATACAGTTATGGAAAGTAAAGAGTATGAAAGACTTCGTAAACAAGCTGAGAAATATCGTTTAGAAGTAATGAGTATTTGGGATAGTAAGAAAAAAGAAGTTAATGATTTTGTTAAAAAAATGTTTAAAAGAGATTTAGGAAATTTTAAGTTTTTAGTTGTTGATAAGGAATTAAACATTATTGATACATCTAGAAATGATAATAATAACACTTTTATTATTGGTTTGCCAATTGATAAGAAAGAACCAACAAAAATAATTTTAAATATTTTAATAGCAGTTTTTAATAAAGAAATAAAAAATTATTCTTTAACAACAGAAAACTTTAAATATGCTATTTTAGAGTTAGCTGTAGTTAATGAGTTTGCGACTAATATTTCAGGTGGTAGTTGCTACCAGATAGGGAGTGAAGATTATAAAGAATTAAAAAGATATCTTTATCCTTACTGGTTAATGTTTTTAGGAGTAGAAAAGAATGATTTTCTAAAATATATGATGAGAGATAATATAGCTTTTGATGTAGAAAAATATGCTTATGAGAGAGAACTTAAAAAAATGGATTTAGAAGATTTTATTGATTTTTGTATTCGTAATAAAAGATATATAATTAGAACGACACTCGAGGAAGTTATTTAGTAATGACAGGGGGTAGTATAATGGATGATAAAATAAAAATATTATTAGATAGAATAAATATTGATAAAGAAAATTATCAATATTTTTCTGATAGTAAGATAACTAAAATTAAAATTAATTCTAAAAATGACGCTTGGAATATCTTTATTGAAAAAGAAAATCTTTTACCAGTAGAGGTATTAGAAGAGTTATTTACTAAAAAATATTTATTAGATGAAAAGGCTTATTCAATTGATTTTATTTTTGATATTAAAAATAAGGATATTGATACTTATCAAAGTTATTATAAATATCTTTTAAGTACACTAAAAAATGATTTAAAGGTATTAGAAATATATGAAGATGATTTAAAAATAGAAAATGAAAAGTTATGTTTAATAGTTGGAAACTTATATGAACAAGAAAGATTAGAAAAAGTTTTAGATAAGATTAATAGTTTTTATCATAAACTTGGTTATATAGAAGATATAAATATAATAGTTAGAGAAGAAGAGGGTTTATTAGAAGAGATACAAAATGAATTAGAAAATATTGAAATACCAGTAAAGGCTCCTAAAGAAGTAAAAAAAGATTCTCCTAGTAAAGAAAAGACTTATCATAAAGAAGCTAAGGACCCTAATAGTATACTTGGTAGGGGTATTAAAGATGAGCCTATTAAAATTAAGACACTTTTAGGAGAAGATAATAATGTAACTGTTGAGGGCTTTGTTTTTGGCACTGATTATTTTGAATCAGCTAAAACTGATTTTAAGATAATTACTTTGAAGATAACTGACTATAGTGACAGCATATACTGCAAAGTTTTTGTTCGAGATAATGATGAGTATAAAAGGTTATGTGGCGAATTAACTGAGGGAAAATGGTTTAAGATAAGAGGTTATACAAAGAATGATCCTTTTTCTAAGGAATTAGTTTTAAATGCTAGGGATATTCTACCTATTACTAAGGAGAATAATGTTATTAAAGATAATGCTGAAAATAAGAGAGTTGAACTTCACACTCATACTAAAATGAGTCAAATGGATGGGCTATGTGATGAGGTTGAACTAGTTAAACAGGCTATTTCTTGGGGACATAAAGCTATTGCGATTACTGATCATAATGGAGCTCAAGCTTTTCCTCACGTCTTTAATTATGTTACTAGTTATAATAAAGATTTAAAAGAGGGACAAGAGCCTTTTAAAGCTATCTATGGAACGGAGTTAACTATGATCGATGATGATGTTGATATAGTAATTCGTCCTAATGATAAGATTATGCTTGAGCAAACTTTTGTTGTTTTTGACTTTGAAACTACGGGTTTTAATGCTGGTGGAGCTGACTCTATTATTGAAATTGGTGCGGTTAAAATAAAAGATGGTGTTATTTTAGAAAGGTATGATGAATTAATTAATCCAGGTAGACCTTTACCACAAAAAATTATTGATGTTACTAATATAACGGATGCTATGCTAGAGGGAAAAGATACTGAGGAAAACGCTATTAAAAGATTTATTGAGTGGTTTGGGGATGCGCCAATGGTCGCTCATAACGCTAAGTTTGATGTTTCTTTCTTAGAAATGGCTTATAAGAAATATAATCTAGGTACTTTTACTAATCCTGTTATTGATACATTAGAGTTATCAAGAACGATGGATAATACTTATGCTAGACATTCTTTATCAGCTTTGGTTAAAAGATATGAAGTTCCTTGGGATGAATCAGCTCATCATAGAGGAGATTATGATGCTGAGGGAACGGCTTTAGTTTTTCATAAAATGTTAAAAAAGCTTTCTAATCGTAATATTGAAAAGATGTGTGATTTAGGTAAATTAGTTAGTAAGGAAGAAATTCATAAGTATGGTCGAGCACATCATTTAAATATCTTAGTTCAAAATAAAAAGGGTTTGAAAAATCTTTTTCAATTGATATCTCTTGCGAATACAACTTATCTTTATAAAACACCACGTATTTTACGGAGTGAAATTGAAAAGCATCGTGAAGGTTTACTAATTGGTAGTGGGTGCTACGAAAGTGAAGTATTTACGGAAGCTAGGTCAAAAAGTGAGGATGAACTTTCTAATATTATTAGATTTTATGATTATGTTGAGGTGCAACCTTTAGAGTGTTATGACCATTTAATTCAGATGGGGGACTTTGCTACTAAAGTGGAGTTAGCGGCTCATCTTGAAAAAATAATTAGAGTAACAGAAGATGCTGGGAAGATAATTGTCGCTACTGGTGATGTGCATCATTTAAAAAGAGATGACAAAATATATCGGGAAATTATTGTTAATCAAAAAGTTCCTGGTGGAGGTAGACATCCTCTTTGTAAAAGCAATATTAAGGAAATTCCTTCTAATCATTTTCGTACGACCGATGAAATGCTTGAAGACTTTAACTTTTTAGACCCTGAACTAGCTTATCGTCTTGTTGTCGAAAATACGAATAAAATAGCTGATATGGTGGAAATAGTTGAGGTAATTATTGATACAGGTGGTATTCCTTTTTCGCCACGGGTTAAAAGTGATGATGGTAAGAGCTATCTTGATTGTCCAAGAGTTGTTACGGATTTAGTTTATACGAGAGCTAAGGACTGGTATGGTGAACCTCTTCCACATTATATTGAAGAGCGTATTGCGACCGAATTATATGGTGATATTGTTTTAAAAACGATTAAGGAGCAGTTAAAAGATGAAAATTTATCGGAGGAAGAATTAAATGAAAAAGCTTTTTTGAAACTTCACAAGGTAATTTTAGAGGGCTTTGATGCGGTTAAAGAACTTATTGGTAATCATTTAAAAGCTACTAGTGAAGAAGAAATAAGTGAGGAAGAACTGCCTAAAAAGATAAAGAAAGTTTTAGGTGGAATTATTGGTGGAGGCTTTGATCCAATATATTTAATTGCGCAAAGATTAGTTAAGCACTCTAATGATGAGGGATATCTAGTTGGTTCACGTGGTTCTGTTGGTTCAAGCTTTGTCGCAACAATGATGGGAATTACGGAAGTTAATCCTTTACCAGCTCATTACCGTTGTACAAAGTGTAAGGTAAGTATTTTTGATGATGATGAGGGTAATTCTCTAGGTGCGACTTACTCGTCTGGTTTTGATTTACCGGATAAAGAATGTCCTAATTGTCATATACCTCTTTATAAGGATGGCCAAGATATGCCTTTTGCTACTTTCTTAGGTTTTAATGCTGATAAAGTTCCTGATATTGACCTTAATTTTTCTGATTTAAATCAAGCTAGCGCTCACGCTTATACTAAAGTATTATTTGGTGATGATAATGTTTACCGTGCTGGAACTATTGGTACGGTTGCGGATAAGACGGCTTTTGGCTTTGTTAAAGGCTATTTAGAGGAAAAAGAGATAACTGATATGCGAACAGCGGAAATAGAAAGATTAGCTATTGGTTGTACGGGTGTTAAAAGAACTACTGGTCAACATCCTGGTGGAATTGTTGTTGTACCTGATTATATGGATGTTTCTGATTTTACGCCTTTTCAGTTTCCTGCTGAAGATGCTACGGCTGAATGGCGAACAACGCACTTTGATTATCACTCAATAGATCAGTGTCTTTTAAAACTAGATATTCTTGGTCATTCTGACCCAACGCAACTTCGTCTTATTCAAAATCAGTCTGGTACTGATATAATGCAAGTACCACTTGATGATAAGGATACGATGAGTATTTTTACATCGACAAAAGCCTTAGGGGTAACAACTGAACAAATTATGTGTAAAACTGGGACATTAGGTATTCCTGAATTTGGGACACCATTTACAATAAAATTAGTTGAAGATACTAAGCCAACTACTTTTGGTGAATTAGTTAAGATATCAGGTCTTTCTCACGGTACTGATGTTTGGTTAGGTAATGCTCAAGAGTTAATTCAAAAAAATATTGTGCCTTTTAAGGAAACTATTGGCTGTCGTGATGATATTATGGTCTATTTAATGTATCACGGACTTGAACCAATTAAGGCTTTTAAAATAATGGAATTTGTTCGTAAAGGAAGAGCTAGTAAACCTAAGGACCACGACCAATGGGTAGAATATGAGGAATTAATGAGGAAAGCTGATATTCCTGATTGGTTTATTGGTTCTTGTGCTAAGATAAAGTATATGTTCCCTAAAGCTCACGCTTGTGCTTATGTTATGAGTGCCTTTCGTATAGCTTGGTATAAGGTTCATATGCCGGTATACTTTTATGCTTCTTGGTACTCATCTAAAGCAACTGATGTTGATGTTTTAGCTATGATAAATGGTTATGACGCTATTAAAAGAAAAATAGAGGATATTGAAACAAAAGGTTACGAAGCTACTAATAAGGAAAATGGTCAAGCTGAAAGTTTGAAGGTGGCTTTGGAAGCAACAGCTCGTAAGATTAGGTTTTTAAATATTGACCTTTATAAGAGTGATGCGACCGTTTGGATAGTTAAGAGTGATACGGAGATTTATCCACCTTTTAATGCTATTGAAGGTCTAGGTGATACTGTTGCGAATAATATTGTAAGAGAACGAGAAAAACAAACATTTATTAGTATTGAAGATGTGCAAAATCGTGGTAAAGTATCACAAACTTTAATTAATAGAATGAAAGATATGGGTATTTTTAAAGAATTGCCTGAATCTAATCAATTATCTTTATTTTAGAAAATTAAAAGAAAGGAATAATTAGTTATAGAAAGTTAGTTTTCTATAACTAATTAGATAAATTTATGGAATATTTAAGAAGTGATAATTCGAAAGTTCAATTTACAACTATTTTAGAAGATGAAAATATGGCTACATCTTTTAGACATTTTAAAGGTAATATTTATAAAATAGTTTGTCTTGGTAAAGAAGCAGATAACTTAGATTATTATGTTGTTTATCAGGGACAGTATGAAGATAAGCCTATTTGGATAAGAAAAGCAACTGACTTTTTTTCAGAAGTTGATAAAGAAAAACATCCTGAAGTTAAGGAAAAATATCGTTTTTCTAAAATAGATTAGGAGGAATTATGCTTTTAACTACTTTAGTAAATAAAGAAATAGCTGTAAAAGAAAATTATTTGGATAAATCTAGAAAATTAGTTTCAACTAAAAATATTAATAATGAAGATATTTTAATTGAAGAAGAGACTTATCAAGCATTTACTATGTTACGGTCTTTTTTAGAAAAGAAAAAGATAATTATCGGAATAGAATCAGCTTATCGAACAGTTGAGGAGCAAGAAGCAATTTATGAAGAATTTGTGACTAAGTATGGAAAAGATTATGCTGAAAAGGTGGTAGCCCCTCCATATCATAGTGAGCACCATCTTGGGGTTTGTCTTGATTTTAGTATTTTAGTAGATGAGCATTTTATTATTGATAACAAGGAAGCTTTAAAAAATATTTCTTTATATGAAGAAGTTCATAAGTATTTAGCTCTTTTTGGTTTTATTTTAAGGTATCCTAAGAATAAGAAAGAAATTACTAAGTATCCATATGAGCCGTGGCATATTCGTTATGTAGGTAAAAATATTGCTTTAGTAATGGCTTCTAATAATTGGACTTTAGAAGAATATTTAACTGATTTTTCGGGAATTATTGTCGTTAACAAAGAAAAGGGTATGACTTCTTTTGATGTTGTTTACAATATTAAAAAAATATTTGGGATAAGAAAGGTAGGGCATACAGGAACACTTGACCCGCTAGCGGAGGGGGTTTTAATTGTTGCACTCGGTAAGGCAACTAAGGTAGTAGAGCTTTTAACTTCTTATGAAAAGGAGTACATAGCTAGTGTAAAGCTTGGTATTAAAACAGATACTTTAGATATAACGGGAAAGGTAATTAATTATATAAAAGTAGAGGATAATTTAAATATTGAAGAAGCTTTAGAATATTTTAAAAGAACTTATCTTCAGGAAGTACCTATTTATTCAGCTGTTAAAGTAAAGGGGAAAAAGCTTTATCAATATGCTAGAGAAAATAAGAGTATTAAGTTACCTAAAAAGGAAGTAACTATTAAGGAAATAAGTCTTTTAGATAAGAAAAAAGATAGTTTTACTTTTAAGGCATTAGTTTCTAAAGGATGTTATATTAGAAGTTTAATTAATGATATATGTAGTTATTTAGGAACTTATGGAACAATGGCTTCTTTAGTAAGGACAAAGCAGGGAGATATTTCTCTTAGTGATGCTTATAAGCTTGATGATATAAGAAAGAATAATTATAAGTTATTAAGTATTAAAGATGTTCTTAGTTTTCCTGTTATCTCAGTTAATTCTTCTTTAGCTTTTAAAATAAAGAATGGACAAGTTATTGATAATCTTTTTTCTATTAAAGACAAAGTTCTTTTTGAAGATGAAGATGGAATATTTCTAGGAATTTATGAAGTAAGTGGTGAAAAGCTAAAAGTATGGAAAAACTTTTAAGTTTTTTTCTTTGGTGCCGAAAACTTTTTCTTGACAATACCACCCTGGGGGGGGGGTATTATTTTATTAGAAAAAAATAAGAATTGTGCAAGAAAAAGTTGGTGAAGAAAAGTGAAAATAAAGAAATGCTTTTTTATAATAATAGGTGGAGTACTTGGAATATTTTTAATGGGTACAATATCTTATGTAGTAGCTGAAAGTCTAATAGATAGTAAAGATGTAATTTATAAGGATAATTCTAGTTTAGCTGCTGAAAATGTGCAAGATGCGATAGATGGGACTTGTTCGAAGATAGATACGAGATTAAGTGCAATAGAAGATAAGCTATGGAATGTTAATAGCTTTTCTAAAGTTCAAGGTGCTACTGTGACAAATACTTTAAGTTATTCGAATATTTATGTTGATATACCAGCTAAATCTTTTTGTAGTCTTTATTTTACAGTTTTTTACAATAGAAATAGACCTTTGACTCTTACTTTAGCATCATCTAGTACTGAACTTCATCAGGGAACAATATTAGGTGAAATAGCTGCTACTACAGAAGATAGGATGCTTGTATTACCTTACGCAACAGGTTATGATGAAAATAGTAGAAAAATTTATATTTGGTTAAGGGGTTCTGAAGTTGAAGGAATAGATGCGGTTTCTTATTATGGCTTTTGCGCAACTAAAGTTAAATAATATAATTAGAGGTACATAAAAATTTATGAATATTATACTGCAAAGTATGATAGTGTTTTCAAAATTTGCTAATGAATTTAATAATGATGAATTTTTGCAACATAATGTTGCAAAATTATTTTGGACTTCAATTTAACTATTATGGATCAAGTAAAAGATATCTAAAGTTACTTGAAAGTAAAATTTTATCTATAAAGCAAGAACAAAGTTTCTTGTTTTTCAATTTTGTTCAATTTTGTGAAAAATTTTTCTTGACAATACCACCCTGGGGGGGGGGTATATTCTTATTAAGAAAAAAATAAGAATTGTGCAAAAAAAGTGGTGAAAAAATTGAAAACAAATTTGAAAATAATAATTGCATCAGTAGTAACTATTTTAATATCCGTTAGCTCTTGCTATGTTCTAGCAGAAACATTAATAAATAGTAAAGATGTAGTCTATGAAGATAATTCTAGTTTAGCTGCTGAAAATGTGCAGGATGCGATAGACGGAACTTGTTCGAAGATAGATACAAGACTATCAGATATTGAGGATAATTTGTATACGATAAAAAATGTATCAGGTGGTAAAACTTCTACTTCTTCTACTAGTTGGATCTATACAGGAGCATTTGTTGAATTACCAGCTAATTCCTATTGTAGTATTACTTATTATGCTAATTGGAATAATGCTTGGCCTACTGGCTTATTTGTTAGTTCTAGTTCAACTGATAATGTAAACAGAGCATTGGCTATGTCACAAGATGCGACTGGTTATGCTCCTGGAAGACTTTCCGTAAGTATTAATGAATATACAGGTTCACAAACTGTAACACGCTATATATGGGCAAAATATAATGTTGCTGCTAAAGAAAATACTGCTGGATATTTTGGCTTTTGCGCAACTAAAGTTAAATAATATAATGAGAGGTACATAAAAATTTGTGAATATTATACTGCAAAGTATGATAGTGTTTTCAAAAATTTGCTAGTGAATTTAATAATGATGAATTTTGCAAGGAGTTCTTGCAAAATTATTTTGGACTTCAATTATAACTATTGTGAATCAAGTAAAAGATATCTAAAGTTACTTGAAAGTAAAATTTTATCTTTATAAAGCAAAGTTTTTCAATTTTGTGAAAATTTTTTCTTGACAATACCACCCTGGGGGGGAGACTGTCTGAGAATGAATGATATCTAAAAGAAAAATGTCATCTTCAA
>CANRQG010000040.1 GCA_947632735.1 uncultured Bacilli bacterium
GGGGGGTATTATTTTATTAGGAAAATAATAAGAATTGTGCAAGAAAAAGTTGGGTGAAATAGTATGAAGACTAATATTAAAATAATAATCGGGGTAATAGTAGCTGTCTTAATATCAGTTAGCTCTTGTTATGTCTTAGCTGATAGTATAATAGATAGTAAAAGTGTCTATTACAAAGATAATTCAGGTTTAGCTGTAAATAATGTCCAAGATGCCATAGATGGTACTTGTACGAAGTTTGAAAGTAAAGTCGATAACTTTTTAGATAAAATATATCCCATAGGTAGTATTTATATAAGCGCAACTTTATCGACAGTAGAACAGGTAAAGACAGCTTTAGGAGGAACTTGGGAGGTTTATGGGAAAGGGCAAACTCTAGTAGGAATAGATACAAGCCAAACAGAGTTTAATACAATAGGAAAAACAGGAGGAGCAAAGTCAGTATCTTATACACCAGGTGGAACTATAGGAAGTACAGGTCTTACGATAAGTCAAATACCGAGTCACACTCATACAATTAGCCATACTCATACAACAGCAGCATCTTCTATTACTAATGGTAAAGCAGCAAATACATCTTCTACTTGGATAGTTACTGAAAGTGCAGGTAATCCTCCAACTGAAAAAGCAGGAACTAATACTAGTGCTGCATCAGCTGGACAGACAACTACTTTTACTGGAAACGGTCCTTATACCTATTGGAATGTAAGATATACTAATACTCATACACATACAGTTACAGGAACAATACCGTCACTTTCAACAAACTCAATAAGTACTACATCATCAGGTGCCGCAGGTAAAGGTACAACCAGTGATGGCCATACACATAGTTTTACTGGAACTGCTGCCAGTATAAGTACTTTACAACCATATGTAACTGTCTATATGTATAAAAGAGTAAGTTAGTAATTTGTTTTACAAATTAAAAAAAAGTCTTTAATAAGACTTTCCCCATATAATTGTTTCTTTGGCATCTTTACCACAATAAACACATTTATCACTTAAATGTTCATTTTCTAAGATACATCTTGAACCAAAACCATTTGTTTCTAATTTAATATTTTCTTCACAAGACTTATCTCCACACCAACTGGCTTTTACAAAGCCAATTTTTTTTGCACTAATATCTTTAAATTCATCCATAGTTTTAGCTTCATAGATATGACTATCTAAAAATTCTTTAGCTTTATCATACATATTTTTTTGGATTAATTCCAAAATTTCTTTTACTTTTTCAGTTACTTCGTCTAATTTTATAGTTATCTTTTCAGATGTATCACGCCTTACAATAACACATTGATTTTGTTCAATATCTTTAGGACCAATTTCTATTCTAATTGGAATACCTAACATTTCTTGTTCTGAAAATTTATATCCAGGTGTTTTTTCGCTAATATCTATTTTTGTTCTAATATCTTTATCTTTTAAAATCTTATATATTTCATTAGCTTTAGCTAAAACTCCATCTTTATGTTGAGCAATAGGAATAACCATTACTTGTGTTGGTGCGATTCGTGGAGGTAGAACTAATCCACTATCATCGCCGTGTACCATAATGATAGCGCCTATTATTCTAGTAGACATTCCCCAAGATGTTTCATAAGCACTATGTAATTTGTTTTCTTGATCTAAATATTTAATACCGAAAGCATCCGCAAAACTATGACCAAAATAATGACTTGTACCTGATTGTAGAGCCTTACCATCGTGCATCATAGCTTCAATTGTATAAGTATCTTCAGCTCCAGCAAATTTTTCACTTTCCGTTTTTTTACCAGAAATAAGCGGAATAGCTAAATCATTTGTTACAAAATCATAATAAATTTTAAACATATCTTCACAACGTTTACGAGCTTCTTCAGCTGTTGAATGAAGAGTATGACCTTCTTGCCATAAAAATTCTCTAGAACGTAAGAACGGTCTTGTTGTCTTTTCCCAACGTAAAACAGAGTTCCATTGATTCCAAACTAAAGGTAAATCACGATAAGATTTAACAATTTTTTGCCAATAATCACAAAAAAGTGTTTCACTAGTTGGTCTAATACAACATCTTTCTTCTAATTCCTCTAAACCACCGTGAGTAACCCAAGCAACCTCAGGAGCAAAACCTTTAATATGATCTTTTTCCTTTTGAAGAAGACTTTCCGGTATTAAAACGGGTAAATATACATTTTGAACACCAGTTTCCTTAAAGCGCTTATCTAAATTGTTTTTAATATTTTCCCAAAGAGCATATCCATTCGGCAAATAATTTAAGCACCCCTTAACGCTAGAATAATCACAAAGTTTAGCCTCTTTAACAACATCAGTATACCACTGTGCAAAGTCAACATCACGAGCAGTTATTTTTTCAACTAATTTTTTTTCATTTGCCATAAATTTATTTCCTTTCTTGCTAGTAACAATAATACCATATATTTAGAAACTATTCAAATAATTGTTCATAATAATCAAGCTTTTTCTATAAAATTAAATAGGTGGTTTAATGAAAAAACTAATTATTCTTATTTTATTAATTTTTACTATTGACATAATTCCTGTTAAAGCTTCTACTTCTAGTATAGTTATGGATTTAGATAGTGGAAGAGTTTTATATCAAGAAAATATAAAAGAAAAAAAACTAATTGCCTCAACAACTAAAATTTTAACAGCGATAGTTACTTTAGAAAATGCTTCATTAGATAAAGAAGTAATTATAGGTGATGAAGTTTTAAAAATGTATGGAACTAATATTTATATTGAAGTAGGTGAGAAAATAACAATAAAAGATTTACTTTATGGTTTGCTTCTACGTAGTGGTAATGATGCTGCAGTTGCTTTAGCAGTTGCGGTTAGTGGTAGTGAAGAAGAATTTGTTAAACTTATGAATAAAAAAGCCCAAGATATTGGTATGAAAGATAGTTCTTTTACTAATCCTCACGGCTTAGATGACGATACTAAAAATTATTCAACAGCCTATGATATGGCTCTTTTATCACGTTATGCCTATCAAAATAAGACATATCGAAAAATAGTTGGGACTAAAAAATATGTAACTAAGACTAAAGATAAAACTTATCTTTGGTATAATAGAAATAAATTACTTTCTAACTATAAATATTGTACTGGTGGTAAAAATGGTTATACACCTTTAGCTGGAAAGACATTAGTCACAACAGCAAGTAAGAATAATTTGAATTTAACAGTTGTTACTTTAAATGATGGTGATGAGTATGCGACTCATAAATATTATTATGAAAAGACTTTTAAAAATTATAATAATTATCTTTTACTTGATAAAAATAATTTTAAAATAGATAAAAATTTTTGTAACAAAGAAGTATATTTAAAAGAATCTTTTTCTTATCCTCTTACTGCTTTAGAAGTTGATAAAGTAAAAACTGTTCTTTCTTTAGAAAATAAAAATTCAAAGAATAAGATAGTTGGTAATATTAATATTTATCTAGATAAAGAATTAATAGGTAGGGTAGATATCTATCAAAAAGAAAAGAAAGAACAAAAGAAAAGTTTATTCCAAAAAATAAAAGATTTTTTTAAATAAGTTTTATCCTAAATTAGAAAAATATAGCTAAAAAGATGACATAGTGATATAATTGACTTAAAGTAAAATTAAGATATAGCTTAAGTCTTAGACCTAGGGTATCATAAATATCTTAGGTTTTTCTAGAAAAAATTTTTAATTGAGGTTCTTATGAAAAAAATGTTTGATAAATATGATTATCTTTTAATGGCTGTAATAACTCTTTGTTATGCCTTTTTGTCATTTATTAATTTAGGCTCTTTAACTAATCCAAATACTTTTTTAAATATCAAAGCAAATGAAGAAATATTAATTGAATTAAAAGAAGATACTTACTTAAGTAAAATAAAGTTTTTTACTGGTAACAAAGGAGAAAATTACGAGCTTTTATTATCAAAAGATAACGTTTATTATGATACAGTAATTGATATAGAAAATAAAGCTTTTGCTTGGCAAGAGAAAAAAATACTAAAGTCTACTAAATATCTACGTCTTTTATGTAGTGAAGATACTTCTTTAGGAGAAATCATTTTTTATGATAATTCACTTAAAAAAGTACCAATAAAAAAGATAACTTTAAATAATAAAAAAGTAACTACTTTAACTGATGAAGAAGATACAGTACCTAAACAAATTAGTTATTTAAATTCTACTTATTTTGATGAAATATATTTTGCTAGAACAGCTTATGAGTACGCTAACGGGCTAAGGGCATATGAATGGACCCATCCACCTTTAGGTAAATTAATTCAAGCTCTTCCTCTTAAAATAACTAAAAAAATGGCTCCCTTTTATTACCGTTTAATGGGAAATATTGCCGGTATTTTAATGGTTTTAGTTATGTATTTGTTTGGTAAAAAACTATTTAAAAAGAAACTTTTTGCTTCTCTCAGTGCCTTACTAATGGCTTTTGATACTTTTCATTTTGCTCAAACAAGAATGGGCACAGTAGATAGCTTTTTAGTTTTATTTATCTTACTTTCATTTTACTTTATGTATAATTTTATAACTGATGAAAGAAAAACACTTAATCTTTTCTTATCAGGACTTTTCTTTGCCTTAGCAACTTCTACTAAATGGATAGGACTTTATGCTGGAGTAGCTTTAGCTATCATCTTTTTTACTCATATAATTAAAAATAAAAATTTAAGTTTTAAAATGATTTTAAAAGGATTTCTTTTCTTTGTTATTATTCCTTTGATAATATATCTAAGTACTTATCTAATTTATCCTAAAATTGAATGGTTTGAAAGTTTTAGTATCAAAGAAGTGCTAGAGCAAACTATAAGAATGTTTAAGTATCATTCCGACTTAACAGAAACCCACTTTTTCTCATCTCCTTATTATACCTGGCCTTTTTCCTATAAACCAGTTTGGTATTATAGTAGTGATATAGAGCCAAATTTACACGCTAGTATCACAGGTATTGGAAATATCGTTATCTGGTGGATGGGGGTAGTTGCCTTTTTATACTTATTAATTAAATTATTTCGTACTAAAGATAAAACAACCTTTTTTATCTTAGTAAGTATAATTTTTCCTTTTTTACCATTTATTTTTATTAGTCGAGCTATGTTTTTATACCATTATTTTTCTATCTTGCCATTTATTATGTTTGCAGTAGTCCTTTTACTAAAAGATTTGTCTTTAAAGATTAAAAGTAATAAATTTATATATATTTATCTAGCATTAGTAATAATTTTCTTTATTATTTACTATCCTGCGGTCAGTGGTATTTATATGCCTAAAAATTACTTTACTTTTATAAAATTTTTTAATAGTTGGTATTTTTAAGAACAAAATATGTTATAATGAAAGAGGATGGTGATTTAATGAAGGTAGTTTGTATTGGACACTCAACTTTTGATACGACTTTAGCTATGAAAGAATATCCTATTGAAAATGTTAAATATCGAGTTGAAAAGCATATTGAATGTGGTGGTGGTCCTGCTTCTAATGGAGCATATTTACTGGCTAAATGGGGAATGGATGTTAGTATGTTATCAATAGTTGGCAAAGATTATTACGGCGATAGAATAATTTCTGAATTTCAGGACATAGGAGCCGATACAACTTATATTGAGCAAAAAGAAAATCACCAAACTTCAAGTAGTTATATAATCGCTAATAAGAAAAATGGTTCAAGAACAATAATTACGGCTAAAAGTGAGCCAATTAGAGCTTTAACAAAGGATATTAACATTAAAGCTGATGTAATATTAATCGATGGAGAACATCCTGAAACAGCTAAACAAGTTCTAAAAAATAATCCTTTTGCTTTAAGCATTTTAGATGCTGGAAGAGTAAATGATGATACTAAAGAGTTGGGCAAGTTAGTTACTTATCTAGTATGTTCTAAAGATTTTGCTGAAGTTTTTACTAATACTAAAATTAATATTAATGATAAAGAAACTTTAATTAATTGCTATGAAGAGCTAAAGGATTATTTTAAAACAAACATTATAATTACCTTAGAAGCAAATGGCAGCTTTACAAAAATAGATGATAATTATGAACTTCTTCCAAGTATAAAAGTAACAGCCGTTGATTCAACAGGTGCAGGAGATATCTTTCACGGAGCATTTACTTATTTTATAAGCAATGGTTATTCCTTAAAAGATACTATCCACTATGCATCAATTACCGGAGGGCTTTCCGTTACTAGAATAGGTTCTAGAAATTCGATACCAACATTACAAGAGGTCTTGGACTATGACACCAACATTATATAAAAATATTCCTTCATTAGATTTACACGGTCTTGATAGAGATTATGCTGTTATTCTGATAAAAGAGTTTATTGAAGATAATTATAAAATGCAAAATAAAAGAGTTATTATAGTTCACGGAAATGGCACAGGAATTTTAAAGAAAGCTACCAAAGAAACATTAAGAAAAAACAAATTAGTTTCTAATTTTAAAATAGATAATTTTAATTCAGGGATGACAATTGTCGAATTAAAGTAAAATAAATAAAGTAAAATAAATATTGACAAATTTTGTACCTTATGGTAAAATAGGCACTACATAAGTGAAAGGGGAATTCGGATGTATACAGAAGAATATGAAAGCAAAGGCTTTCCATTTAGAGATTTTTTATTAAAACTCATTTTAATTATTATTTTTGTCTTTTTATTAGTATGGTTATTACCTAAGTTTATTGCACCAAAAGTAGTTAATAAGACAGAAAAAATTAGTGGTGAAACAGTTGATTTATCACCATTAACTTCACAAATTTTTGCTGACAACTTAGAAAGAATGAAAAATGCTGCTATATCATATTACACTAGTGAAAGACTACCTAAAGAAGTAGGTGAGTCTGATACTATGACTTTAAGTGATATGATAGGTAAGAAACTCATTGTAGCTTTAATTGATAAGAACAATAAAGCTTGTGATGTTGAAAAAAGTTATGTAAAAATAACTAAGATGGATGATGAATATCTATTAAAGGTAAATTTAAAGGATAGTGAGAAGGAAGATTATATCTTAGTTCATTTAGGTTGTTACAATTATTGTGACTCATATTTATGTGCTAAGAAAACTAGTGATGTACCTATAAAAGGTTCTAAGGTAACTTCAACAGTACCTATAAAAGATTATTATGTTGAAACACCATCAGGTAATACTCCAAATGATAATTCAAATAATCAAACTGATAAACCTTCTAACAACCCAAGTAAAGAACCTACTAATGATCCTACAACTAAACCAACGGATAAACCAACTGATAAGCCTACTAGTGATCCTACAGTAGAGCCATCACAAAGTCCAGCACCATCAAAAGAACCTGGTTATGTTTATGAATATCAGAAGAGAACTAATGCTGAATTTACTAGTTGGACAAGTTGGAGCAATTGGAGTAAAACAGCTTGTTCTACAAAAGCTTATAATTGTAATGATAATGATATTACTTGTTTAAGAAAAGTACAATTACTTGAAAGAAAAGAAAAAATTGGAACATATGATAAGAAATATTCTAAAACAAGAAATGTAGTTGTTCAAACAGGTTCATATACACAAAAAGCTTGTTCTAAATACAATTATGTAATTGTTGATAATGTAACTTATGCAACTACTACAACTAGAACTTATACTACAGTTAATACAATTACTAAGTCAACAGCTGGAAGAGGTGGTTGGACATATAATGGTCGTCAAAGCTATACTAATCCACCACGTGATACAGCAACAACTCATTATGAATTTGTTGGAGCAGATTATAGTTATTGTAATGAAACTTGTACAAGCTTACCAAACTTCTACTACGATTCATATACATATACTGGTGGTTTATCTACAGTTACAAATACTATTTCAACACCAGGACACACTAATACATCAACTTCAACAAGTCACGATGTAACCGTTAAGGCTACTTGTGGTGAGTTCGTTACAAAGACAATTCCAATTTATGGAACAATAACAGTAACAGAAATGGATACTAGAAGAGAAAATTTATATGGAAATGTATGCTATATGAGTGAAAAAACAAGAAAATTAACTAATAGTGGTAAAGTATATACTAAGTGGAGTAAGTATAATGATAAGAGTTTACTTAACGATGGTTGGTATTATACAGGTGCCAAGAAATTAAAATAAGGGGGCTAGAATATGCAAACAAAAAAAATAGCAAATGTAGTATTTTATAACTTTATGGGTGAACGTGGTGAACTAATGAGCCAAGCCATTATCTTCTACAATGATGGAACAGTAAAAAATTGTTCATACGATGATGGTTATGATGCTGCATTAGAATTATCAGGCAAAGAAGGTAGTGCTTCTAGAAATGTGTCTGATGTTATTAATAATGAAAATATCTTAGTAATGACCGGTAAAGAACTTGAAAAGAATTTTAACAAATTTATTGTCAATGAAAAAGAAACTATTTCTCCTATTAAAAAGGAAGAAAACAATTTACCAGTTAAAAAAGAAACACCAATTGTTACAGATAATTCTAAAAAGGAAGAAACAAAAAAGACTAATTCAGATAGTAAAAAAAGTAAAATTTTACCAATAAAGAAACGTAATAAGAAAGATTCTAACAAAGCAAAAACTTTAAAGGCTGCTAATGAAACTAAGACTAAGAAAAAGAAAGAAGGCTTTTTAAGTAAAGCCGGTAAGTTCTTCCATAAAGCTAAAGTAAGAGCTGGAGCAATTGCTTTATCAGCTGTACTTGCTTTAGGTGGAGCTTTCTTAATTGGTAAAAATGAAAGTAAAATTGGTAAATTCTTTAATAATCTTGTTTCTAAAGTAAAACCAGTTAAAAATGATAATAATAACGATAGTAATTTAGTTTATGGTGATAATGATTATTATGATGATTATACATATTCTCAACTTTTAACTGTTAATACTAATGAAGCACAAAAGAATGCTATGAAACATATTCATTATTCTTTTACTAAGTTTAATAAGATGTTCGCTAATAGTCATTTAGAAGAGGGTAAAGACATTAAAGCAGCGTTGAGCTGGAGTGAAATGAATGCTTTACAACAGGCTTATAATAATTATAGTGCTGAAGAAATAGAAGCTATATTTAATGGTAGTGTTATAAGTGCTAATAAATTAAGTCAAGCCTATAGAAATGCTAATTTACAATTAATGGGCGCTTATGTTATTGAAACTAGAGAAGCCCCTGTAGATATGTCTACACTTTTAAATACACAAGAGGGAAAAGATTTTTATAATAAATATCATCAAATGTTTTTAGCAATAAAAGAAGCTGAGGGCCAAGATAAAATTGATAAAATCAACGCTTGGAACCAAGCTTTAATGAATGACTTTCCAATATCTGATGAAGTAAGAGAAGTAGGAATTGCTCATTCTGATAATCGTATTGTTGAGCAATATAAATTATCAATTGTACCAATGGTTTCTGCAGTTGAAATAATGTATCAAAACTTACCTGTTGATAACACTTTATCACAAAAAACTATTGATTACTTTAATGATACTGGTTTATGTAATTTAGCTGATGATAATTTTGAAAGAATTGAAAGAATTACTGAAGTAGCTAAAGAAAATGATGCTGAACCATTATTTGAGCAATATAAAAATGCTATAGTTAATGAATTAGAAGCTCAAAATAATTATGTTGTTGATGATGCTCATAGAGATTTAAGTCAATTAGATGCTTTCCAAAAAGCTGTAAATGAACATAATCATAATTTAGAAAATGCTAATTCTACTGGTACTGTAGAAAGTTATACAACTACTGAAACTCATACAGTAACTGATACAAAAGTTGATAAAAAGAAAAAGAAAACAGAGACTTCTAACAGAGATAAGGCAGTTAAAAAGGCTGGCGAAGAAAAAGTTAAAAAAGCTGAAAATGAAGTTGATGAGCAAATTGCTAAAGAAAATGAAGAAGAAAAACAAAAGGCATTACAACAAGCTGAAGAAACTCGTCAAGATATGCAAAGTGATGCTGATAAACAAGCAGAAAGAATTAAAGAAGAAATTGCTCAAGATGATCAAGATTTACAAGATGACATAAAAGATGCTAATGATCAAATTAATCAAAATAATGCTGATACAGATACATCAAATGATGTACCAGTAAATGAAAGTGATTTTGGAGATCATAATGTTGACTTTGATGAAAATCATTCAGACAGTAATGGTAACTTAGATAACTCTGTAAAAGATTTAACAACTGATTCTACTGGTGATCAAAGTAATGAACCATTACCTGATCCTAATGCTACTGGACAAGTATTTGAAAACTCTTATCCTGAAGCACCAGCTGATCAATTTGTTCAAGCTGAAGTTGTACCTGAAGCTTCACTTCCAGAAGCAGGAGCTCCTGTTGAAGTAAGTGAACAAGCTCAATCAATTATTGAATATGAAGAACCTATTGAGTATGCTGATCCTATTTCTAATGAGGAACTTGCTAATATTATAGTTGAAGATATGGCTAATAATCCTATTGAAAACTATGAAGAGGGTTATCAATACGTATTACAATAAAGGAGAAATCCTTTATTTTTTTGCAAAAGTATTGCATTTTGTCCAAAAATATGATATAATATGGACACATTGATGGTAAAGGGGAACATTAATGAGTAGCCCAAAAGAATAATTAGGGTTTAATTAAATTAGGGGGTTGAATATATGAAAAACTCATACATATTCGAATATTTAGATGAAAATGATTTTAGAAAAAAAGAAAGATCAGTTAGAAAATACAATATGCTTGCTTACAAAAAATTAACATTTACTTATTATCCTGAATTGAGAAAAGGTAACTTTTTAGGTAAAGAAGTAACTAAAAATGAAAAGGATAAAACAATTAGTTATGAATTAAAATTACCAACTGATGAATTGTTTGTTAAGGTGCACGGAGAAATAACTTTACATTATACGGTTTATACAGAGAAGAAAATTATTTTATTGACTAACATAACACCAGAAGGAATTTTAGATGAAGGACATCGTGCTGAGCTTACTACATATAAAGGTGTAATGATTTCTAAAACAAATCCTGAAAAAGATATGTTTAAAATAAATTTATTGAATATGTTAAACAAGTAAGGGCTTGAAGCTCTTTTTTGATTTATATAAAAAGAAAAATATTTTATAAATTTTAGATTTTTTATTGCAAGTTATATAATTTTATGCTATTATTAAATAGCACGGACCCTTAGCTCAGTTGGTTAGAGCATCCGGCTCATAACCGGGCGGTCACTGGTTCGAGTCCAGTAGGGTCCACCATTTATTTGCGAGTATGGCGGAATTGGCAGACGCGCTAGACTTAGGATCTAGTGTCTTAGACGTGCAGGTTCAACTCCTGTTACTCGCACCAAATTGATATGAAACTCGGACTTATATAGTTCGAGTTTTAAAATGCTAACTTAAAAGTCAATAAGATAATTTCCAATAAAATTTAGTAAAATCTATTTTGAATTACTGTTAAAGCTTAAAATAACCTCTATCTTATTGCGTTACCATTATCAAATTGTTCATTTTGTCTTAAGCCATAACAGTTAACAGGAATATAATTATTATCCTTATCTTTTACAACCACATCAGTAAATCTATAGAAATTTTTATTTGCGTTATCATAAAAAACAAAATTCA
This sequence comes from uncultured Bacilli bacterium, assembly GCA_947632735.1. GTDB lineage: Bacteria > Bacillota_I > Bacilli_A > RF39 > UBA660 > CANRGD01. The sequence continues at coordinate 11,606 of CANRQG010000040.1, forward strand.
TATCACCTGTACTAGTTACTAAACAGCCCGTAAGTTCTATTTGTCGATTTTTAAATACTGGATTACTTTCATTCATTTCCATATAAGATGTAAAATCTCCTAAAGAGAAATTTTGATGAAAGTTTCCAATTGCCGGATGTGAATGACCGTGACAAACAACTAGACCATTATTTAGATTATTATTAATTTTATTTTGTAAATTATTTATCATATCTTGATTAAAAACAGCTTCAGTACTTCGTCTATCATAACTTGAATACTTATACTCATCAAATTCAATTTGATTATTTCCTACTTCTTTACCATATAGTAAAAAGGGAAACTCCTGACTAGTTTCATTTGTTACTTCTTTAATTGCTAAAAGAAATTGATAAACTTCTTCACTAAGTACAATTTGTCCATTAGGCATATCATTTATAATATCTGAGTTAATTGGTGTCATTTCACCATAAGAAGCATAAGTATTAAAGTTTTGTTGATGATACCTGCCATAAGGATTTTTATAAATCATTATATTTTTAACATTTTCTAAATATTCTTCTCTTGTCATTTTAACCACACATTCCTTTCACTTTGTTCAAGGCACACATAGTTATGAAAACTTGAACAAAATTTAATTTATA
>CANRQG010000041.1 GCA_947632735.1 uncultured Bacilli bacterium
TCTAATAAAATGATACCCCCCCCCAGGGTGGTATTGTCAAGAAAAACTTTTCACAAAATTTGTGCAAAAAGAAAAGCACAAAAAAAACAAAACCTTACTGGTCTTGTTCTAACATTTTTATATTTTCTAAAAGGATACCTGTTCCTTCAGCAACACAAGTTAATGGTGATTCAGCAATTAGTACTGGAACATTAAGTTCTTTTTCTAAGACATCACCTAAACCATTTAATAGGGCTCCGCCACCTGTTAAAATAATTCCTTTTTCTACTATATCTGCAGCTAATTCAGGAGGTGTTTGTTCTAAAACACTTGTAGTTGCTTTTACTATTTTATTAACACTTTCAGTTAAAGCTTCTTTGGTTTCTTCCTCCGTTATTTCTATTGTATGAGGCAAACCTGTAATCAAATTACGACCTCTTATTTCTATTTTATCTTTTTTATTTGGCTTAAAGATATTAGTAAAATTTATCTTAATATCTTCGGCTGTTTTCTCACCTATTAAAAGCTTATACTTTTCTTTAATATATTTAATAATATCTTGGTCAAAGGCATTACCAGCAGTTCTTATAGAAGATGATGATACTATACCATTTAATGAAAGAATAGCAATATCTGTTGTGCCGCCACCTATATCTAATACCATATTAGCAGTTGGTTTAGAAATATCCATTCCAGCTCCTATAGCTGCTACTTTAGGCTCTTCTTCAATATAAACTTTTCTAGCGCCTGTTCTTTCAGCGGCTTCTTTAATAGCATTTTTTTCTACTTGAGTTATGTTAGTCGGACAACAAATTAATATTCTTGGTCTAGAAAACATTTTCTTAGCTTTTATTTTCTTTATAAATGTATTAAGCATTATCTCAGTAATTTCAAAGTCGGCAATTACACCATCTTTCATAGGTTTTATTGCTTTAACTTTACCTGGTGTTCTTCCTAACATTTCATTTGCTTCACTGCCAACAGCTATTACTCTTTTTGTTTCTGTATCAATAGCTACAATACTTGGTTCATTTAAGACTATACCTTTACCCCTGATATATATTAAAACATTAGCTGTACCTAAGTCTATTCCTATATCTCTTGCTATCACAATGTCACTTCCTTATCTGTCATTTATATTTTACCATATTTTTGTTTTTTTATAATATAATATATGAAAATTTTTTCTAATTATGAAAAAAGAGTATTTCTACTCTTACTCACTCTTTGTATTAAGCTCTTTATTTAGATAAAGTGATGGGTCAACTACTTGGCCATTTACATAAAATTCAAAATGAAGATGGTTTCCTATTTCTTTATCTAATTCATTAGTGCCACTTTTTCCAATTACTTGCCCTTGAGATACTATATCACCCTTTTTTACTAAGACTTCTGATAAGCTTTGATAGATACTTATATAATCATTATCGTGTTTTATTTCAACGATTTTTCCTAATGTCTCATCTTCTTTTACATTTGTCACTTCGCCATTTAGGACAGCTATACATTCGAATGTATTTTCACTAGTAAAATCTATTCCGGAATTTTGCATATAAGTGTTATCGTGATAGATTATAGAATTTTCTTGTGTTTTAGCATCGCTTTTGTAGTCATAATATGATTTAGCTAAAGTAACAGCCTGGTCTGTATAGGGATTTATTATTTTAGTATCTGTTTTTATAACAGCTGTATCGTTACTTATGATGCTATCTGAGACATAGGTATGGGGCTTATCTTGCTCTACATCTTTTTTATTGGGTAATAGAGCGCCTGTTAAAAGAGCAATGAGTGCTACTAAGGAAAGAAAGCTTGGAATTACAAAGGACTTTAATTTATTTCTTTTCATTTTCTTCACCTCTCATTATAAGTTTTTCCCAAAAAAAAAGATTTATACTTCTTTTAATATAATTTTATTGAAGTGAATAAATCTAATAAAAAGCTAGTTACTAAATAAATTAGTGAGATACCTAGAAAGAAGTAAAATAAACGAGCTTGATAGGGACGATTTTTTTTAAATATGGCATTTATATTAACTGAATCTAATGACCAAATAACAAGTATAGTTACAATAACGTATAAAAAGAATTTACCTAACATTAGTTATTTTCCTCATAATTAGTTATTTTTTCAACTCTTCTAATATGTCTTTCGTCGTTTAAAACTTCGGCATCTAGGAAACTATCAATATAAGTTTTGATATTTTCTATATCATCGGTATAGTTTAAGGCCATAACATTAGCTCCATTATCATTACGTGAAAGAATGGCATCTTCTTTAGAATTTATTTTAGCACATCTTATGCCTTTTACTTTATTAGCGGCAATGGACATACCAATACCAGTACGGCATAGTAATATTCCTATATCAGCTTCTTTATTTACTACTTTATCGCAGACTTTAAAGGCAAAGTCAGGATAATCATCAGTAGGGGTATTTACTTCACTACAATCAAGTACTTGATAGTTTTTTTCTAAATATTTAATTATTTCTTTTTTATAGGTAACGCCTCGATGGTCGCTAGCGATTGCTATTTTCATTTGTTCCTCCTTATTAATTATTTTCAAGATAGCATAAGATAATTTTTATGTCAAGAAAAAATATAGCTTCGATAAGCTATATAATTATTCTCCGGCTTTAGCAGTAAAACCATATTTTTTATTGAATTTGTCAACGCGACCAGCACGTGATGCTCTACTTTGTTTTCCTGTATAGAATGGATGACATTTAGAACATACTTCAACGTTTATTGTTTCTTTAGTAGATTTTACTTTAAAAGTTTCTCCACAAGCACATACTACTGTACATTCTTTTATTTCTGGATGAATGTCTTTTTTCATTTTATCGCTCCTTCCGCCATAACTAAAATTAAGTTATAGTAATAAATTGCGTTATTAGTATAGCAAGATATTTCTTTTTTTTCAAGTACTTTTCGTAATTTTTTACTTAGTGTCTTTTATTTGTGCCTTTATTTTTTCAATAATTAAATTAGCTATTTCTTGATAACCAAAGTTATTAGGATAGGCTGTTTTAGGATTAGAAGTTAGTTTTTTATTTTCTTTAAAAAGTTTTTCAGTTGAGATAAATATTATATTTTCATTTTTAGAAAACAAGTTATTCATTTTTCTAATAGCGTAGTTAAGGTAGTTTGGGTAAGACATTCGCTCATAGTAGCCAATAAAGTAAATGTCGTTTGGATAATATTTTTTTATTTCTTCTATTAGATTAGAAAAGTCTTGGTTAATTTCTTCTAAAATAATAGCTAATTTTTCAGTTGATAAGTTAGAAGTAATACTTATTTTATATAGTAAATCGTTTAGACCTATCGTTAATGTTAGAAAATCACTTTCTCTAATTGTCTCTTTTAAATTAAGTTTTTTGCGATTTAAAGTCACTTTTTTACTGGTAACGATGTCGTAAGTTAGTTCTTTAATAGACATATCTTTAGAAGTAAAAGCTTTAGTATAAAAATTTAGCTTTAGATTTTTTTTAAAGTAATCTCTTAAGTAATCACTATAGCCATAGTCCACTCTTTCATAGGAGTCAATACCTTTGGCAAAGCCATCTCCTAGAGCTGTATAGTTTAGGTTATTAAAGTTAGTTTTTTGAAAGATTAAATAGATAAGAAAAACTACTAGTAAGAAGATAATAATTTTATAATGTTTCTTTAAGAATTGCATAGTTCCTCCTAAAAAAAAGAAATATAACTAATAAATTATATTTCTTTAATGGTTATTTTAGCACCAACACTAGTTAATTTTTCAATTATCTGTTCATAACCTCTTAGGATATGTTCAACGTTTGTTATTGTTGTTTTACCGGTAGCGATTAAGGCAGCGGCGACTAAGGCAGCTCCAGCTCGCAAATCGGTGGCAACGACGGTGGTTGCTTTTAGAGGAGTTGGTCCTATGATAGTTGCGGTTTGATTTTTTACAACGATATCAGCTCCTAAGTTATTTAAGTAAGGAATATGCATAAAGCGATTTTCCCAAATTGTTTCGTTTATCTTTGATTTGCCATTAGCTTGAGTTAGTAAAATAGTAAAAGGTTGCTGCAAATCAGTGGGAAAACCGGGATAAACAGCCGTTTTAATGTTAGTCGCTTTTAGGTTTTTATTTTCTTCTTTAATAGTTACATAGTCACTACCTATTTCTAGGTTGACACCCATTTCTTCTAGTTTAGAAATAAGTGAGTCAATATGTTCAGGTATCATATTATCAACTTTAAAGTTTTTGCCACATAAAGCTCCAATTATTAAATAAGTTCCAGCTTCTATTCTGTCTGGGATAACTTCGTGGAAACATTTACCTAAGTGGTCAACACCTTCTATTTTTATAGTAGAAGTACCAGCACCGACTATCTTAGCTCCCATATTATTTAAGAAAGTGGCGACATTAACTATTTCTGGTTCTTTAGCGGCATTATCAATTATTGTTTTACCTTTAGCTTTAACAGCGGCAAGCATAATATTTATCGTAGCTCCAACCGAAGCAATATCTAGATATATATTAGTGCCTTTTAATTCTTCGGCTTCAACAATATATTTGTTTTTTTGAATCGTAATATTAGCTCCTAGAGCTTCAAAACCTTTTAAATGTAAATCAATAGGTCTAGCACCGATGGAACAACCACCAGGAAAATACATAACGCATTTTTTATATTTACTTAGTAAGGCGCCCATAAAGTAATAAGAAGCTCTTAATTTTTTAGAAAACTCTTCAGTTATTTCAGCATTTTCCATAAACTTAGGGTCTATTACTATAGTCTCACTAGCTCGTTTAACTTTTACTTTTAAATATTCTAAGATATCACATAAGGCATCAGTATCAGTTATTTCTGGTATATTACATATAGTTGCTTCATCATCAGTGAGGATAGCAGCCGGTATTAAAGCAACGGTGGCATTCTTAGCACCACTTATACGAATAGTGCCACTTAGCTCATTGCCACCTTCTATTTCCATAATCTTCATTTGGACCTCCTAAAGGTTATATTTTTGTTTTAAATAAAGAAACTAATTCAGCTATTTTATTTTTTAAGGCTTCTTCACCACTACCAATTATTTTTCTAGGGTCAATAGCGTCCTCGTTAGTTTCTAAAAAGTTTTTAACAGCTTTTGCCCAAGTAGCTTGAAGCTCAGTATTAATGTTTATTTTAGCTATACCACAAGAAATAGCATAAGAGATTTTTTCAGCAGGAATGCCAGTTCCACCGTGTAAAACAAGTGGTATAGGAAGAGATGCATTTATTTTTTGCATTGTTTCAAAGTCAAGATTAGCTTCACCTTTATAAAAACCGTGGACACTTCCTAAGGCAGGAGCAAGAGAGTCAATATCAGTATTTTTATATAAAACTTCACAATCTTCTAAAGTAGCATTGGTACTAGTATTAGTAATGTTATCTTCGGTTCCACCTATATGGCCCACTTCAGCTTCAACGGTAACATTTTTACTATGAGCATATTCTACTACTTCTTTAGTTAATTTAATATTTGTAGGAAGCTCATAGCGAGAAGCATCTATCATAACAGAAGTAAAGCCAGCATCGATAGCCGCCTTACAACTTTCAAAGGAAGAGCCGTGGTCAAGATGAAGACTAACAGGGATATTGATATTTAAGTCTTCAATTAAGCCTGTTACCATTTTATAGATAACATTAAAGCCTCCCATATATTTACAGGCACCCTCACTTACACCTAGAATAACAGGGACATTTAATTTGTTACATTCTTCTAAAATATATTTAGCCCATTCTAAGTTATTAATATTAAAATGAGGAATAGCATACTTACCATTTTTGGCATTAAGTAGTAGTTCTTTAGTATTTACTAACATTTAAATCACCTACTTTTATCATAAGTGATTTAAGCTTTTCTTGTCAATGAAATAAGGCTTTTTTATAGATTAATTAACGTAAATTTGAAAAAAATACTTCAAAGATAAAAATAGTAAAATGATTATTCCTAAATAAAGAGCTTTTTCTTTATATTTTTCAAAGAGCTTTTTACCTAGTATTAGCCCTAGAAAAGTAAAGGCGCTACTGACGAAGGAAAAGATAAGAGACGCTATCAATATTGATGATTTAGTAAGACCTAAAGCTATTCCAACTAAGAAGCTATCAATGCTGACAGTAAAGGCAAAGAAAATAATAGCTCCTGTTGTAGTAATTAGCTTTTTATTTTCTTCTTTGCGATTTAAAAACATTTCTAAAGCTAAGAGAAAAAAGATTATTCCTACTAAAAAGTTAGTATTAATAGTAATCTTTTCTAAGAAGATAGTTCCAATACTTGAACCTAAATGAGGCATAAAGAAATGAAAAAGGCCTACACAAAGACTAGATAAAATTATTTTATTAAATGATAAATTAGTTGTTCCATAAGCTAAGGCTAAAGAAAAGGCATCCATACTTAGTCCTATAGCAAGAAAAAAATATATAAGTAGTTGCATCTATTTCACCTTATATATTTTATTCTTGTTTTTATTTAAAAATACTTATCTATAACTTCTTTTATAAAAGATTTATACTCTACATCACTACTTTTCTTATCTTCTTTTTCGATTAAGCAAAGAGGTGGGAATAAAACGCACCAAAAGTTTTGGCCACCTCCTTTTCCTAGAGTTATAACTAAGGATTCATAATAGCCACCTTCATAATAAACATTTTTATATTCTTTTCTAGGAAAGTAGTTATTACCATAATTAATCTCATAATTAGGATTAGCATTTTCTTCTTTTAAAGTTTCTTCTATTATATTTCTAAACTGCGGAAGGGTATTTTTTATATTCTTTCTAGTTAAATTTATATTAGTTTTAGATAAATCAGAAAAATTAATATTAGAGGTTAAATTAGTAAGCAGTTTATTCTTTAGATTTTGGTCTTCTTTTGTATCACTGTTAGCGATAATTCGAAAACGAATTGACTCTTTAGGTATTAAAACTTTTTCTTCTTTATTTAAACAAAGAATAGAAATTATTATAGCTATAATGATTAGTTTTTTCATAGAAAAACCTCACTTTCATATTAATAGTGAGGAAGTTAGGCGCTTTTTATACATTTTTTTAAATATTTTTAAAGATAAAGACAAATCTATCTTTACCAGCTAAGTCTTTTTCAACTAGCACTTGGACATCTTTAAGAGTACTTTCAATTAATTCTTTTAGAGGAAGAGCTTGTGTATTTCCTATTTCGAATGCGACTAAGCATTTATCTTCCATATGATTTTCAAGATTAGAAATAATTTTACGGTAACATTCTAAGCCATCTTCTCCGGCATATAAAGCTAGTTTAGGTTCATTATCTTTGACAATGTCTTCTATTTCTTCATTCGTCTTAATATAGGGAGGATTACTTATTATTAAATGATATCTTCCAGGGATATTTTCCCACATATCACTTTTTATTAAGGTAGCTTTTGAATTTAGATTTTTAGCGTTCTTACTAGCTACTTCTAAAGCTTCAGGACTTATATCAAGCATAGTAAGACTAGTAATTGGAAGTTTTTTTTCAAGTGTTAAGCCAATTACCCCACTACCACAACCTAAGTCAATTAGAGAGATAGGAAAAGAAAATTTTTCTTTAACATAATTGATAGTTTTTTCCACTAGTTGTTCTGTTTCAAAGCGAGGTATCAAGACATTTTCATTTATAAAGAATTTTGCACCATAAAAATTTACATTGCCTAGGACATATTGAAGGGGTTTACCATCTTTTAAAGCAAAAACTTCTTTTTTAAATAATTCAGCTGTTTCTTGTGGTACTTCTTCCGAAAGATAAGTTAATAGTTCTAAAGGGTTTTTATTTAAAAGTTCAGCTAAAAGAATTTTAGCGTGGTCTTTATGAATATAGCTATAAGCAAAAAATAGAAGGTCATCAATAGTCACTTCTATCTTCCTCTAACTTTCTTTTTTGGTCTTCCTGAATAAGAGCATCAATTATGTCATCTAAGTCACCATCCATAACACGGTCAAGATTTTTAGTTGTATAACCTATACGGTGGTCAGTTACTCTATTTTGCGGATAATTATAAGTTCTTATCTTTTCAGCTCTATCTCCTGTACCTATTTTACTTCTTCTTTCAGCTCCAGCTTCTTCTAATTGTTTTTGCAACTCCAACTCATAAAGACGAGTCTTTAAAACTTTAAGGGCTTGCTCCTTATTTTGAATCTGACTACGTTCATTTTGACAAGTAACAACAGTATTAGTAGGAAGATGGGTTATACGAACAGCTGAATCTGTTGTATTAACACCCTGACCACCACAGCCACTAGAACGATAAATATCTATTCTTAAATCACTAGGATTTATTTCAATATCTATAGACTCATCAGCTTCAGGCATTACTAATACAGTAGCGGTTGATGTTTGAAGACGACCGTTTGCTTCAGTTACTGGAACTCTTTGAACACGATGAGAGCCACTTTCATATTTTAATTTTGAATAAGCATTTTTGCCTTTAACAATAAATTCTATTTGACTATAGCCACCAGAATTTCCCTCTATTGAGTTATAAACTTGGTAAGAGAAACCATTTTTATCAGCATAATGAGTATACATTCTAAATAAATCACCAGCAAAGATATTAGCTTCATCTCCACCAGCGGCACCTCTTATTTCCATAATAACATTTTTATCATCATTAGGGTCTTTTGGTATTAAAAGAATTTCTAATTCTTTATCTAGTCTAGCTTGTTCTTCTTCAAGATTTTTTAACTCTTCTTTAGCCATTTCCCCTAATTCATTATCTTTTAACATTTCTTTAGTATCAGCTATATCTTCAAGAACTTTTTTATATTTCTTATAACAAGTAACTATATCTTCTAGTGAAGCCATTTCTTTAGAATATTGTTTAGTCTTTTCAATATCACTCAAGACTTCACTTTTAGTAAGTTCTTGTTCTAAATCATTATACTTCTTTAAAGTTGCCTCTAAGCGCTCTATCATTTTTTCACTTCCTTTATTAAAGTCTAAAAAACTAGAGTATTAATCTTCTAGTTCTAATTCATCTTCATCAAGGACTACTAAGTCTTTTAATTCTTCATTTGTATCATCGTCATAGTCATCATCATCAGTATCATCATAGCTATCTTCTTCTAATGAGTCAGTATCTACTTCTTTTTCTTCTAAATCTTCGTCTTCTTCTTCGTCTTCATCATCTTCTATTTTAATTACTTTATCAGAAGTATGACGACTTCTTAAATCCCAAGTACCATCTTCTAAAAGAATGAATCTTTTATCAGTAGTTAAAGCTGTATAATAATCAGCTATCTTAGTTTCAAAATAAGTTTCTGGTAATTCTAGTAATTTAATTATTTTTTGAAAAAGACTAGCTGTATTTAAGGTCTTTTTACTTTCTTCTAGAATTAATTTAGTTATATCCTTATGTGAAAGTAATTCTAAATCTTCTTTTTTCATACTCTTTAGACTCATATTTAACCCTCCTATATTCACAACATTATATGCTTGTTAAAATATTTTTGTTAGTGGTAAAAATATCAATATCACTTATAACATATATCTTTTAGAAATACAACACTTTTTTACATTTTTTTTGGAACTTTTATACCTAACACATCTAAAAGTAAGATATTTAACTCATAAATAATTTTAGTTAGTACTAGACGACTTTCTTTTAACTCGTTATTTTTCTCAGTAAGTATCCTATTTTCTGAATAAAATTTATTATATAAAGATGTTATATTATATAAATATTCACATATTTCATTTAATGATTTAGCTTCTAAAGATTTACTAATTACGGTTGGTAAATTAAGAATATTTAAAGCTAGTTCTTCTTCCTCAGGGGTTTCTAAAAGAGATATTTTTTGATAAGAAATAGAAGATGCTTTATCTAAGAGAGACTTCATTCTAATAGTTGAATATAAAAGATAAGGACCGGTTTTACCCTCTAAGTCAGAAAATTTTTCTTCTTCAAAAATATAGTCAGTTGTCCTAAATGGTAAGAAGTCGGCACATTTTAAAGCCGCAATTGCGACGGTTTTAGAGATACTTTCTCGTTCTTTTTCATCTTCAATATTAGTATTTAGACGTTTCATTGTTTCAGCATTAATAATTTTAATTAAATTCTTTAGTGTCATAATGCCGCCATCTCTAGTTTTAAAAGGTTTACCATCTTTGCCATTCATTGTACCAAAGCCAATAAAGGAAAGTTTAACATCTTCTCTTACTAGATTAGCTAAACGCGCGGCCCGAAAGACTTGTTCAAAATGTAAGTTTTGTCGAGAGTCAACACAATACCAAATTTCATCAGGATGGTAATTTTTTTCTCTTTGAAGAATTGTGGCTAAATCGGTCGTGGCATAAGAAATAGCTTTATTAGATTTAATAAATAATAAAGGTGGCATAGGTGATTTATCATTTTCATTCGCAACTTCAACTATTTGAGCCCCGTCACTATCCTTTAAGAGATTTTTCTTAGTAAAAATGTCTTTTAACTCTTCAAAGTACTCCATCGCATCACTTTCACCAAGCCATAAGTCAAAAGAAACATTTAATTCATCATAAACACTTTTGATATCTTCTTTAGAAATAGAAACTATTTTTTTCCATAAATCGTAATAGCCACGTTCGTGATTTTGAATTTTAAAAGTTATTTCACGAGCTTCTTCTAGATATTCTTCATCTTCTTTAGACTTTGTAGATGCATAAGGATAAATTTCTTCTAAATCTTTATTAGTTATAGGTAGAGTTACTTCTTCATAATTACCTTTATAGTCAGTGTTAAAGTAAGCAAGGTATGGATAACGCTTTTTTATTTCTAAAATAACTAAGCCTAGAGGACGACCATAATCACCTAAGTGGGCATCGCCTAAAACTTCATAGCCGACTAGTTTAGCTAGACGCTTAAGAGCTTCACCAATATTGGCACTTCGTAAATGCCCTACGTGAAGAGCTTTAGAAACGTTGGCTCCTCCATAGTCAATAATAATTTTCTTTTTCTCTTCTTTATCAATATTATTATAAATTGATGAATTAATCTCGTTTAAGACAGACACTAAATATTCTTTAGAAAGACTTAGATTAATAAAACCAGGAGAGGCAACATTCACATTAACAAAGCAAGATGATTTTTCTAGTTCTTCTTTAATATCTTGGGCTATTAACATTGGACTTTTATGATAAGTCTTAGCTAGAGACATAGCACAATTTAATTGATAAGCACCTAAGTCTTTACGATTAGATGGCAATAAGACAATATTTTCAGCTTCATAACCAGCTTTATTAATAATAGTATTTATATCATTGTTTAATTCTTTTAAAATACTCACTTTATATCACCTCTATTTTATATGTAAATAAATCTTTTTCAATAGTATAGTTTATTTCAATACTTTTAGATGTTTTTAGAATATTTAAAACTTTAAGCGGAATAGTTGTTTTTTGCTTTAAGTCATTTAATTCAAGTAAAAGAAAAGGCTCTTCTTGAAAGAAAAAATGCATAGTAGTCTCTTTAGTTTTTCTTAGTAATTCATTTTTTTTAAAGTTAAAAGTAACTAAGGCATTCTTATCTTCTTCATAAGTAAGAGTCTCTTTACTTAAATAAGCTATTTTTTCCCAAGTTAGTTCTTGTTTCTGGTTATTTAGAGTCACAACTATTTTCTTCTTTGGCACTTTGACACCCCTAAAACAAAATTTCTAGTAATGATTATAACATACGGCAGACGATGTCCGCAACCTAACTATTATTAAAAAAAGCAAACCTCCTTGAAATAGTTTGCCAAAACAGTATAATAACTGTACGTGATCTATGTCACACTCAATAAAAACGGTCAATGCCGTATGTAGTCTATGCTACAAAATTCGGAATCTCAAGATTAATCTTTTATTCCAGTTTACAATATGCATAACTACTCAGGAGGTTTGCAATGAATATATTAGAACAAAACAAAGAAAAAATCAATGGTATTTTAGAAACTTTTGATAGGATGATTATTAATGGTTATATTTTACAACTTTGCAATTATCGTCAATTTTTGTATTACTTAATTCAAAATAATATTAAATTAAAAGATTTTGATAAATTCGCTTTATCTCAAACTGAATCTTTATGC
>CANRQG010000042.1 GCA_947632735.1 uncultured Bacilli bacterium
CCCCCAGGGTGGTATTGTCAAGAAAAAGTTTTCGGCACCAAAAGAAAAAACAAAAAATTTATTTACTTATGCATATTCCTACTCTGTTTAAATTATCCTTTCATAATTTTTATTTACTTTTTTATATAGCTTGATACTATATTTTTTTAATTGAATAGCACTCGTAATACTTTGAAGAGAAACGGTATCTTTATTTATTATATTAAGCATTTCTTGTAAAATTTTAGGACTATAATTACCAAAGATAGATATTATTGAATCAAGATATTTTATTTCTTCTTCAGTTAAAGAAAAGTCATAGTTAATAAATAATTTATCGCATTCTAAAAGGTTAGAAGTAAAGTATGAAAAGCAAGTATTAATCTCTTTATAAATAACAGTATCTCCTACAAAGAAGAAGTTAGCATCTATTAGTTTTTCTTTTAGAATTTTATTAGAAAAAAAATCTATTAAATAGATAATTCTTTGTAAATTTAAAATAGTTGTTTCTTTTAATTCTTTTAGAATATAGAATGATATAAGAAAAAGCTTTTTATAGTGATATTTTTTTTCTTCTTCTTTGGTTTTGATTAATGATTTTTTTAATGCAGTAGCAGTAATTTTGTCTTTTCTTTGGAGTAAAAACAATTCATATAAAAAGGGATTTGTCAAAATTTCTTTTAAAAGATTAGAATTGTCGTGACTAGGTCGTTGTCCTTCGAGATATCTTATTACTGTCACTTCTCCTAGACCTAAAAGATTAGATAAGGGTTTTTTACCAATATTGTATTTTTCTAAGATGCTTTTTATGGCTGGCACTTCAATTAGGTTATTGTTATGAGAGGAAGAAGTTATTTGTAAAGTATTGTCAATAATCTTTCGCATAGCTTTTCCTCATTAATCTTTATATTTAGCTTTACTAATGGAAAATAGTATTTCTTTTTGGTCTTCTAGTAGTGATAATCTAATATGAACAGGTAATTTTTCTAGGTCATTATTTTGATTTTTCAAGGCTAGTTCTTTGCCGAAAACATAAATATCATTATTAGAAGTTATGTTTTTTATTTTGCATTCAAAGTCATTAGATTCTATGCTAGTTATTATTTCTTTGATACGATCTACATCAACATTATATAAGGAATAAAACGTTGGCTCTTTTTTGATAATATCATTAATTTTGATAGACCAATTATTACTAAGAGCTGTTTTTGTTTTATCTAATATATTGCTTGCTTCTTTAAAATCTTTCATTTTTCCTCCTTTGATTATTTATTTAATTTTATTTTTATTAACCGTAACTTCACGCATCATACAGTTACCTAGATAATAACTTAAATTATTTTGAAAGTCAAGAAAAAAAGTATCATTGATACCATATTGGTACTATGATAAATGAGATTATAGTCAAATTATTTTAAAGTTTTAGTATTTTAAACCGAGAAACTTATTATTCTAGTTTGTTTTTCTTTAAATTATGATTAGATATTTAGTCTCAGCTTTGTAACTTTTTCTATATATTACTAACCCATTTATATTTTTCTTTGTATTGAGCCATAAAAGTATAGTCGTTAGTTTCTCTTTGTATTCTTCCTATGACAATTCCTGGTTTTACGCCCTCTTTTTTAGCAAATTCTCTAATCGTAGAAATATTATATTTTCCTTTTTCGATAAATTTTTTATAGTCATAATCATTTATTAATTGATTTCTTGCAAAATTATCAGCTTTTTTCTCAACTTCACTTTCTATAAAACAATAATCAATATATTGATTACTAAAATCATCATTTATTAAATGTCCTATTTCGTGAAATAATGTAAACCAAAAAATATCAGAAAAAGACTGGCGAATTGTCATACATAGTAAGACTTTATCTTTTCTTTTTTGAATATAGCCCTGAACAGGAGCTCCTGCAAAGTTATGTACTACATCAAAAACTATTCCACATTCGGAAAATATTTTTTTTAATTCCAAAATCATCTCATTTGCTTCTAAAAACATAGTCTTCTTTATTTCTTGACATTTTTCTTTTAATAATTCTTTATTAAATTCACTTTTGACATCTACTTTTTCAGTCAAGTATTCGCATATTCTTTTCCAAGCATATAAAATATTAATGTTTACTTTCGTTTTCTTTGATCCTCTAAAAGCAACCTGCTGAAGTGGCAAGTTTGGAATAGACAATAAATTATTAACTTTCAAAAACCTACGCATATTTAAAAGTGTTAATGCTTTATTTAGACTAGTTTTAATTATATTGTTTGCTTCACAATATCTGACAATATCTTTTAATTCATTTAATACGGAAAACTCTTCTGCTTCAATATTATTCATTTTTTCTAGTTCTAGTATTTCTTTATCATATATGCCCTGTAGATTTATCCAAAAGTCTGTTGGAATTTGAAAAACATATTCTAAGGCATTGGCAAATTTAGAAGATATATTTTTTTTGCCACTTATTACTTCGCTAACGTGCTTAGCTGAATAACCTGTTCTTATAGCTAACTCTTCTTGCGTCATTTCATTTTTTTCTAATAATTCTTTGACTGTTTCACCAGGGTGTATTATCAAATCAGGGGATAAGCCATTCATTTTTTCCATCATGATATTCCACCACTCCTTTTATATTTATATTTTTGCATTCTTTTAAACCAACATCATCTAACCTATTTGACAGTGGTTCTACTATTAATCTATAATTTTTATTTAAATGTATTCCATATAATTTATCTAAATTTCCTGAAAGTGGATGAGGTTTGCCTAATCCATAATCTAAATAATCTTTAAAATTTGTAGCCGCTTGCATTTCATTCATTCGTTTTTTTACCATTCTTGCCATTTCTAAACCTATTTTTCTAACTAGCCTATCCCCATCTTCAATGATTTTTTTTGCTTTAATATCTTGTATTACAAGTTGCAACCTCTACCCTCCTTTCAAATTACCTATAAGGTAATTACATTATAGCATTTTTTTATTTTCTTGCAAACACTTATTTTCAATTTAAGTATTTATTACTTCATTAACTTATTGCTGTAATATTTCTAGTTTTTTAAAATTTTATTATTTTTTAAAGCTTATTTGATTTCTTGCTGATTCATTTTTGAGGAGATATAGTAAATGTATGTCTTCCTGATTAATTTTAAAGTGGTCGAATTTGACCACTTTAAAATTTTCATTATTTAATTCTTCCCATATTTCCTTTCGCTCATTCTTATCATTTTATATATTTATAAACTTTATTTTGTTCTAGTTCTTTATTAAATCTATTAACCGCATCCTGCCAAGATGGTAACTTTGCAAAACCGCACTGTTCTAATTTAGTTTTAGATAATTTAGAATTTTTAGGACGATTAGCAATGCCATCCATATCTTTACCAGCATAATATTCTTCTGTTGAAACTGAATTAATGTGACAATTCTTATTATTACTTTCCATTATGTATTTAGCAAATTCTGCCCAAGAACAATATTCTTCATTTGTTATATTATAAGTTCCATATTTTTCAGAAAAGGCCATTTCAACTAAAACTTTAGCTAAATCTACTGTATAGGTTGGACTTCCTATCTGGTCAGCGACGACATTTATTTCACTATGATTTTCAGCTAGCTTTAGCATTGTTTTAACAAAGTTTTTGCCATTTATACCAAACACCCAAGAGATTCTTGCGATAAAATGATTAGGATTTCTTTTTACTTCTTCTTCACCTAAATATTTAGTTTTTCCATAAATATTTAAAGCATTAGGTATATCTTCTTCTGTGTAGGCTTCTGTCAAATCTTTTTGTCCATCAAAAATATAATCAGTAGAAGTGTAAATTACCTTAGCACCTATTTCTAATGATGCATCAACAATATTTTTTGTTCCATTAACATTTATATTTTCACAATTTTTCTCTTCTGTTTCAGCCTTATCTACCGCCGTTAATGCCGCACAGTGAAAAATAACATCTGGTTTATAGCTTTTGATGATATCCATAACTTGCTTTCTATTAGTAATATCCATCTCTTTGCTAGATAAAGCCAATACCTCTTCTTCACCACGTTCTTTTAACTCTCTAACCAAATCATAGCCAAGTTGTCCTGTTGCACCAGTTACTAAAAATCTTCTTGGTCTTCGGTAAAATGAAGCATCACTTTCATTTAACGATAAGCGCTTACTATCTTTTTCGGATAATAAAGGGCTTTTTATATTGTATTCATTAAATGTTTCTTGCCAGGGAATATTAACTTCTTTATCATCCCAGGCAATGCCACCTTCCATTCTTGGCATATATTTATTATCAACAAAATAATTGAAAATAGCATCATCTGTTAAGGCAACAAAGCCGTGAGCAAAGCCTCTTGGAACATAAAGCATTCGGCCATTTTCTTTAGTCAATTTTACTGATGTGTATTGTCCATATGTTGGTGAATCTTTTCGGATATCAACAACGACATCAAGAACTGCTCCATTAGTGCAATAAACTACTTTAGCTTGACAATAAGGATCTTTTTGAAAATGAAGACCTCTTAAAGTTCCCTTAACACTTTTAGATTCACTTTTTTGACAAAATTCTTTAAAGCCAAGTTCTTCTAATTCTTCTTTGGTAATAGATGAAAAATAACCTCTATCATCGCCAAATCTTTTTGGCTCCAATATGTAGCAATCTTTCAAATTAGTTTCTATTTTATTCATAAACCTTCTCCTCCTATAAATTACTTAAAACTATTAATGAACATCAAACAACTATTTATCGTCTTCTAGAAAGAAGTTAACCATCTTATCATAATTATCTTGACTATTTAGACAAGTATCTATTAAATAGCCTAAATAATTCTAAGCTTATAAGTTTTATTAATTAACATTGTTCATTTTCCCTACAGCTCAATAATAATACAAACGTTTGCAATTGTCAATAGAACAAATTGTGAAACTTATAATTATTACTTTTTACCAAGCAAATTACTAATATATAAAAAATCTTTTAGTTTTGCAAAGTTTATTAAAAACCAATACTTATAGTTGTAATTCATATATTAATTATTTTTTAATTTAGAACTTAAAAACTTAACTAATCTTATAAACAACCATATTACTAATGTTATTGCTGATAAAAGTGCATATTCAAATCCAATAATTACATACTCTATACCAAATAAAAAGCATTCCCATCCAGATCCCATACATTGATGAAATATATTTATATCTATTAAATAAAAGAAGAAATATCCTAATACTAAATTAAAAATAACTAATAATATTGCGTTAACTATGTTATACAAGTAACAATTAATTTTTCCATTAACTTTTTTATAAGTTTTAATATAACTATTCAAGCATAGACTACTTGCGATAATGGAGATTAGAGTAAGAAAATATTCAGAACCTAGATAATTAAATAAAAATGTCTCTTCAATTAGTAAAATTGGTACCCATAATATTAATAAATTTTTAAGCAATAATGATATTATAGAAATAAATTTTTTCACAATTTTAACCTCACTTTGAAATAGCTCCTTCTTACTAATACTATATCAGTTATTTTTCTTTTTTCAAAGAAAAAAACACCGGAGTTTTATATTTCGTGACAAAAGCAAAATATAACTCAAGTGTTTATAATTACATAGATTTTTTTTAAGATAATTTTTTATGGTTAAAAATTTTATTAAGAATATAGCAAAAAAGAACCGTACAAATCAAAACTAGTATAGGAAAATAAAATGTATTTTGAATATTAAAACTAAATAACTTCTTAGAAATAAATCTAAATAAACTAGCTATTAAATTATGAAAAATGTATATATTTAAAGATAGATTTTTACCTATATATTCTATCGTTTTATTAAATGATTTGTTTGAAAATTTTAAAGCAAGAATAAAAATAGCAGTTGAAAAAATAATTACACCAACACAAGAAAAATTTATTTGGGTATTGAAAATAGTTGGCGCTATAGTTATAAATGCTCCTACTAAATAAACTAAAATTAAAGATTCTAACTTTAAGTTTTTTATTTTCTTTTTATCAATATAATTAAATGAATAGCCTAGTAAAAACCAACCCATTGCTCTTAGAAAATTTATTTTTAAATACCAAGCAAGTCCGTTTGTTTCACAAATTGTTGTTAGTACAATATATAATATAAATAAAAGTATTATAGATGTATATACATTACGTGTAGTATTCTTATGATGTTTAACTAGAAAATACCATACAATGTAAGTTTCAATAATAGCGATTAAATACCAAAGTTGTATTGCATAATCTATCGTACAAAATACTATCATTTTAAATAGTGATTTAATTGTAAATGTAGTAGTAAACCAATTTATTAAATTACCACCTTTTAGAATTACCATTGCAACCTTATACAATGTCCAAATGGAAAAGGCAAAAGCAAAAATTTTTATCATCTTAACTAGTCTTCTTTTTATTACCTTCTCGTCACGTTTATAGGCATAATAACCAGAAATCATCAAAAAAATTGGAACAGCAAATTGACATAATAAGGCTATTATTTTACCGAACATCCCAGGAAATTTGACGTGTATAAAGATTACTGCTAAACACGCTATTCCTTTAAGAAAATTTAATGTTTTATTTTCACTCATAGTTAATACCTTCTTTTTTGCAAATTCTTATATACCAAATTAAGAACTTATTTACTTTCTTATTAAACATCAACATTAACATCTAAACTTTGTCTAAATAATACCCCCCCCCCAGGGTGGTATTGTCAATGTTTTTTTTTAAATTTGCAAAAAAAAATTTTCCACTAAATGTCATTTTACATTTATGGAAAATTAGTATTTTTTTCTAAAAATTAATTTTATTTTAATTTTAATAACTTTTTATTAGAGATGATTTTTTCTAACTTTGAAAGGATAATAGCTGTTAACAATGAGACAATTACTAGTGTTAAATACATTAAAGTAGAAATTCTAGTAAAAGTAATTAGAGGTTGAAAATATAGATATAAGGAACAAAATGATTTATAAATAAATCATATCCAAATCTCACAATTTGGCATTTCTCCTTCATAGGATAATTATACCCTCCAGAGACCAGTTTCCGATAGTCGCTACCGTACTTAATATTTTTTAATTCTTTATTAATTCATTTGTCCTATATATTTTCTTATTCCTTCCATTAATATATTTATACTTGCATTTATATCTCTATCTATTTCATTTTGACATTTATCGCATACAAATCTTCTTATTTTTAAATTCTTTAGTTCTTTCTTTCTATTCCCACATACACTACATATTTGACTACTTGGATAATATGTATCTATTTTTATTAGTTTTTTATTATTCCATAAACTTTTATATTCGAGTTGTCTTATTATTTCACCGAAAGAACTATTAGTTAGATGCTTTGCTAAATGATGTTTACCTTTTTCTATCATTTCTTTTACTTTTAATGTTTCACATACGATTATGTCATTTTCTTTTACTAGAGCACTTGTTATTAAATGGGTATAATATTTTCTGGCGTTTCTTAATTTTTCATAATATCTTTGTAATTTTACTATTATCTTTTTTCTATTATTACTATTCTTTTTATTTCTAGCTAAAGCTTTATTATAGCCTTTTATTTTATTTTCAAACTTTTTTATATTATCTAATGCTTTATGTTTAATTCCATCACTAGTTATTACTAAATCTTTTACTCCTAAATCTATTCCTGTTACATATCTAGGTATAAATGATTTTAGATTTATTTCTTCTTCTACACTTAAACTAACATAATACTTATTAGCTATTTTACTTATTGTTGCATTAAATATTTTAAAAGGAAAATCTACTAAGTTTCTATACCCTCTTATTTGCATTTTACCTAGTTTAGGTAAAGTTATTTCTTTATTTACTAAATCTACTTTTATATTAGAATAACTTTTATCTTTATAAGTATTTCTTATACAATTAGTTCTATATGTATCGTTAGTATTTTTCTTCTTAAACTTAGGATGTCCATTACCATTATAAAAGTTTAAATAGGCTCTATCTAAATCATCTAAAGAAGTTCTTAAAGCACAACTATCTACTTCTTTTAACCAAGGATATTCTATATATAAAAGTAGTAAATCTTTCTTCATATCTTTTAAAGATAAGTTTACTTTATTTTTATATAATTGTTCTTTTTTATTTAAGTAATAATTATAAACAAAGCGACTACTACCAATACATTTATTAATAAATATTTTTTGTTCTTGATTTGGATAAATTCTAAACATATAAGCCTTATTAATTAACATTGTTCATTCCCCCTACAATTAAATAATAATACAAATGTTTGTAGTTGTCAATAGAACAAATTATGAAACTTATAATTTATTACTTTTTACCAAGCAAATTCCTAGTATATAAAAAAATTTTCCACCAAATGTGATTCTTACATTTATGGAAAATTTTCTATTTAATTGAAAAAGATATTATTTTTTATAAAATTAATTTTATTTTAAATTTATTATTTCTTCAAATAACTCCTTTGGTATATGTGGAAATTGATTATACATTTCACTGCCAAAAACGGTCTTTGGATAAGCTTTAGTTCCAACTGGTAAAAGAACTTCAATTAAGGTAGGTTTAGTTTTATCATATTTAATTAATAAGGCTTCAAAATCATTAATATTATTTACTTGATAAGAATTTATTCCATAAGCATCAGCTATTTTAGCAAAATTAGGGGCATTATATCCTCCTTCACTACAAGCTCCATAGAATTTATTATCAAATATATCGCACTGTTGCTGATGAATAAGACCTAGGGAATTATTATTGAAAACAAATATTGTTACTGGTAAGTTTTCTGTTTTTAATAATTGCAATTCTTGGATATTCATTTGTAGACCACCATCACCAGTAATGACAACAGTGAATTTTTTATCATTAGCAATACAACCACCGATAGCGGCAGGCAAAGAAAAGCCCATAGCACCTAGCCCACCAGAAAAAATTAATTTTTGATTTTTACGTATTTTTATAGAATGAGCAGCCCATACTTGATTTTGTCCAACATCAGCAAAAATATTAGTATCATTATCTGTAATTGTATTTATTTTTTCGATATAACGGTTTGGCAACCATTCTATAAGAGAATTGTCTAAGTCTTTAAGTTTTTCTTTAATATAGTTACATATATTTAACCAATTAGTTTTAACTGGTATATTTTCTGTTATTAAGATATTATTCATAGCTTTAATAATTTTATTAACATCAGCTAGATAATTAACATCATTATCATTTATTTTAAGCTTTAATTCTTCAGGGTCTATTTCTATTCTAATAATTTTAGCATTAGGATTAAATTTTTCTCTTTTTATTCCTATAGTTCGACCATTTAATCTACAGCCTAAAGAAATAATTAAGTCTGCTTTTTGGCAACCTATCATATTAGCATATCTTTGTCCATAAGCTGTTCCTAAAAAGCCAAAATTATAAGGTGAATCTTCTTCTACAAAGCTTTTAGCAAGCATTGAATATAAAACAGGTATTTGTAATCTATTAATTAGTGCTCTAAGTTCAGCAAATGATTCTTTTGTTTTTTCTAGACCATTTCCAAGTACTAAGATAGGCTTATGACTATTTTTTATTTGTTCAATGATTTCTTTAGCTATTTCTTCATAATTTATTTCGGCATATGTACTGTCATTTTTAAAATGCTTTAATTTATTTACATCTATTTCGGCTCTTTGAATATTCATTGGTAAATCAATTAAAACGGGGCCATATCTGCCAGTTTGCATAATGAATAAAGCTTTTTCTAGTTCATAAGCAATATCTTCTTCTTTTTCGATTTTTATGGCATATTTAGTAATTGGTTTTACGATATTTACAATATCACTTTCTTGAAACCCTTGTTGTCTAATAGTATTAATACCAGTATATTCATAAGTATTTAATTGACCAGTAATAAAAATAACAGGCACACTATCATAAAAAGCATCAGCTATTCCTGTAATAAGATTAGTTGCTCCTGGACCACTTGTTGAGTATGCACAGGAAATACCTCCTGTTGTTTTAGCATAACCGACAGCTTCAAAAGCAGCCCCCTGCTCATTATAGCAAACGTGATTTTTAACTTTTTCATTTTTTCCAATTGAGTCAACAAAATGAGCTATCATTGTTCCCTGATAACCAAAAAAATCTTTTATTCCTTTCTCATATAAAAAATCAACTATATAGTCACTAACTTTCATAACTACCTCCTAAAAATAATCATAACCACCATTAACATCAATACTTGCTCCATTAATATACTGATTATTTATAATTTCCATACAAACACTAGCTATTTCTTTTGGTGTACCAAATCTATGGAGAGCATTTTCATATGACAATTTTCCTTTCAAATATTGATGTTTATGTTAATTTATATATTATGCAAATATTTCAACTCAAAATCAATTATCTTACATATAAAATTTTTATAACATTTAACAAACCTTCTTTCTATTTTCCCTAAGGAAGTATTAAATTCAAATAGAATAATAATTTTCTTTGGCATCATAACTATAACCTTTTAGTATAAAATCAATATTTATTGGTAATAATACAACAGGTAATAAAAAATTGAATAATATTAATAAATTTTATTTATCAAGGATTATTGAAGCTTTATTTCTAAAAAACGAGCAAATTTTATTATAATTCTTATCAAGCCAATTATTAAAAATCTTACTTATTGTAAAACGTTTTATTACATCTATTATTAAACAAATAATAAATATACATAATACTTTTATTAAAGCGTGGATGTATGGAAAGTTCGCATAATTAGCATTAGGAAAAATTCCTCTCCATATGTATCTTTTTAATAAATCATTTTCGTGAATTAAGTAAATACCTAAAACAGATGAAGATATAAAATTTATTAATTTACTTTTAAATTTTACATCTATAAAATATATAAATGTTGATGCAGCCCAAATTACTGCCAAAATAGAATTATAGTATTTGAAATAAGTTGCGTTTAAAATAAATATATTATTTTTTAAAAGATAACCCAACATATCAAAGCTAAGTACTGATAAAATCATTAATATTCCTGAAATAATACTTATCCAAAAAAACAACCGATGATTTCTTTTTAAATGTAGTCTTATATATGCTCCTATTATATACATTACTATAAAAAAGTCTATACTACTAAATCGCCAGGCCTGTAAGGAAAATGTTGGAATAAATGACCATATTAGCAATATAAAAATCAATAGAATTTTATATTGCTTCTTATTTAATGATAATAACCACTTGTTTATAAAAGGAATGAAAAGATAAAATAATATATAAGAAACAACATACCAAGGTCCCCATATAATTGGAAAAAAGGCCTTAATTGAATCTTTTATAGATATTGGGGTTAGTTTAAAAAAATAGACTATTACAAATAAAATTATAGAATAAAAATACAAATCCGCAACTAATGGAAATATTTTTTTATAATGATTTTTCTCTTTTTTTGTAATCAAATAATAGCCAGAGATTAATGCAAATATTGAGCACGATGCTTTTCCAAATAAGCCCATTATTTGAATAAAAATTTGTCCCCCCCCCCACTTAGTAAGAGTATTATACGAAAAACTTTCATATCCACCGTGGACACTATAATGATACATTATTATCAAAAGAATGGCAATTATTCTTAGTAGCTCTATATTTGAATCTCTTTTCTTTACGACATTATTATCTAATATTTCACTATTGTTTTTTTCTTCTCGACAAATATTGTCAGAATGTTTAATATTATCATTATTAACAATATTTTCCATATATAAAATCACATTCCTTTCTGCATTCATTTAAGTTTTTAAAAGAATCAAGTGTCTATTATCAAAATTATGACTATATTTTTAATAACTGTTCTAAAATATCTTTTGGAGTATAAAAGGAACTTGATTATAAACTTTCATAACTACCTCCTAAAAATAATCATAACCACCATTAACATCAATACTTGCTCCATTAATATACTGATTAT
>CANRQG010000043.1 GCA_947632735.1 uncultured Bacilli bacterium
TTTGACATAAAGACACCATATATTCTAGATTTTTTATTCTACAAAAAATAAAAAAAGTTTACAAAGGAAAATGTTCTCCTTATAAATAAGTTTACAATTTTCTAAATTAATTGTATAATTTAAACATAGGATAAGGAGTTGTTTTAGTCGTGGAAGAAAAAGAAATAATACTTATTGAAAATACTAATGGTGATACTTTTGAAGCGGAATTAGTTACTTATCTTGTTTCAAAAGATAAGTCTAATACATATATAGTCTATACAAATAATGAAGTAGAGGATAATGGTGACCAAGTTATCTATGTATCTAAAGTTGTTGCTGAAGGGGACACTGTAAAGATAGACGAAATTGTTGATGATGAAGAGTGGAAGAATGTTCAGCAATTATTAAAAGAAATTGCGAATAATTAAGAAGGTCAAAAATGGATAAAGATATGATAGAAAATGATTTTTCAGTAAAGCTAAAAGCTGTCCTTTTTGACATTGTTTCTTTAGAGGAAGATAATAAAAATGGGTTAACACAAAAAATTAGTAGTGAAAAGGATGAAAAAGTAAAGGAAGAATTAAAAGCTCGTTTACAAAAGAAAAATTTACTACTAAATGAGGTTATGAAAAAGGGTAATGATTTAGTTTCAACTGTTGAAGAGCTGTTTAGTGATACTTTGGTTCAAGCTAATAATAAGGAAAAGAAAGAATTAAAGACAGAAGAATCTAGTAATAGTGAACAAGTGATTAATGAAGATAAGACTTTAAAAACCTCAGAAGAAAAGGTTTTAGAAGATGCTCCAGTAAAGATAAAAAAGAGAACAGCTGATATACCTAAAGCAATAATTGTTTCTTTAGAGCAATTTAGAAAATTATCTCTTTCTAAAGATAGGCAAAAAAATTTGATACTTTCTCATTCAGTGAAAAATGAGGAGAATAATGCAGATGTTATTCCAATGCCTGATTTAGATAATGATAATGAAAAGGTTGAGGAGAATTTGAACTTAGAAGATTCACCTTCTCAAGATAATGTGGAAAATGGGGAAGAAGAAAGTCTTGAACAAATGCTAGAAAGAGCTAATAATTTATATAAAGAAGGTAATTTGAAAGAATCACAAGCTTTATTTGAAAAGATAAGTCTTTTAAATAAAGCTAATAAAGAATTAGATAAAACATTGACTAAGACAGCCTAGAAAAAGGAAGATAAAGGAGGAAAATATGCCAAAGAATCGTAGTGTTTTAATTGCTAAACTGCTTATTTTAACTTCTTTTATTCTTTTTGTTTTAAGTGCTGTTGTTTATAGTTTTGAAAATAAAGATGTAGCTCAGCCAAAAGATGATGTAGAAAAGCAAAGTAGTGAACAAGTTAATATTACGGTTAAAGGAAATAATCTTGAAGAAGATAATACTTCTGATGTACAAGTAGAAGATAATAGTTCTAATGATAATGATATACAAGAAGAAGTTATTCCTAATGTAGAAGAAAGTACGCCTATTCCTGATGTTGTTCCAAATGAAAATTATGTTCCTGAAGTTTCTGAGAGAATATCAATAAGTGAGGAAATTGCTAACGCACGTCAAAGTATAGAAAATTTTTATGGCATTAAAATCTTTTATGGTAATGAGACAGCAGGTTACAGGGTAGGAGGACTTGATACTTATTGTGAGACGGATGAATATACTATTAAGACAGCTTTAGATTCTTTGGTTAGTGCTATAGAGATGTATCCATATGGCTTTTTTCAAGAAATAAAGAACGGTGGTATTCCTTTAAATTTATATTTAATAAGAAATTATTCAGCTAGCGGTGTTACTGGCGCAACTAATGCTTTTAATAATAGGGCGGATATTTCTATTTCTTTGCAATATAATTTTAAAGATAGTTTTAATCACGAAGTATTTCATTATATAGAGAAATATATTAAGAAAAATGGTGATAATTTTAATAGTTGGGATACCTTAAACCCATATAATTTTAAGTATAACGCTATTAATGGTAGTTTATCTTATAACCGAACTTTTTCTAGTGATGCTCCTTTTGTAAATAATTATGCCCAAACTTCGGCAGAGGAGGATAGAGCATCTACTTTTGAATATATGATGGCTGATAATAAGGCTAGTTGCTTAAATAAAGATAAGACAGTATGGAGAAAAGCTCTTTTACTAGCGCAAAAATTAGACTTAACTTTTAATACAGTTAGTCCAAATGTGACAGAATATTGGGAAAGATTTATATATTAAGAGGTAACATATGAGAGAGATTTTTATAAATGATGATAATTTACAAGAGAATGATATTGATTATACAGTTGTAAGGGTAAAAGGCTTGATAATTAATTCTAAGAATGAAATTCTTTTAGCCCAAAACAATAATACTTATCAGTTCCCTGGTGGACACTTGGATGAAGGTGAAAGTTTAGACGAGTGTCTGCAAAGAGAAATAAAAGAAGAAACAGGTATAGATGTTTCTATTAATACTGAGCCTTTTTTGAGGATAGTTAGCTTTTGTAAAAATTATTTTTCAATGGGAAAGAATGTTAAGAGTATTATTTATTACTATAAAGTATTTACTGATTCTAGGCCTAATTTAGCTGAGACTAATTATGATTCTTTAGAAATTCAAACAGATTTTAATCTTTTATATTTGAAATTTGCTGATTTAGAAAAGTTTTTGAATGAGACAAGTAGTAATGGAACAACTAATAAGAATATTGCTAGAGAAATGCTTTATGCATTAGAAGAATGTAGAAAGGTAGGAGTAGAATGAAAATATTAGTTACTGGTGGACTTGGCTTTATAGGAAGCCATACGTGTTGTTCTCTAATAGAAAATGGTTATGATGTTGTTATTGTGGATAACTTAGCTAATTCAAAAATTGAGGTATTAGATAAGATAAAGGAAATAACAAATAAGAATGTTACTTTTTATAAGGAAGATGTTTGTAATGAAGAGGCTTTAAGAAGAATTTTTGCGACAGAAGGAATTGATGCTGTTATCCATTTTGCAGCTTTTAAAGCTGTTGGTGAGTCTGTTAGTAAGCCAATTATGTATTATGAAAACAATTTGTTATCAACAATAAAATTATTAAAGGTAATGAAAGAGTATAATTGTAAAAGAATAGTTTTTTCATCTAGTGCAACTGTTTATGGAAAACCAGAGTCTTTGCCTATAAAAGAAGATTTTCCTTTATCTACTACTAATCCTTATGGGACAACAAAGTTAATGATAGAGCAAATTTTACGTGATGTAGAAAAGGCAGATAATGATTTTTCGGTTATAATTTTGAGGTATTTTAACCCAATAGGAGCACATCCATCTGGTCTTTTAGGTGAAGACCCAGAAGGTATTCCTAATAATTTAATGCCTTATATTGTTAGAGTGGCAACAAAGCAGTTAGATGTTTTAAATGTTTTTGGGGATGATTATGATACCATTGATGGAACTGGGGTAAGAGATTATATCCACGTTGTTGATTTAGCTCGTGGTCATTTAAAGGCTACTTCCAAAGTTTTAAAGGATAAGGGACTTTTTATTTATAATCTAGGTACAGGTAAGGGTTATAGTGTCTTAGAGTTAGTCAATACTTTTCAGAAAGTTAATAATGTTTTAGTTCCATATAAAATAGTAGAAAGACGTCCTGGTGATATTGATAGTTGCTACGCAGACGTTACAAAGGCATATCAAGAGTTAGGCTTTAAGGCAGAGCTTGGTATTGAAGATATGTGTAGGGACTCGTATAATTTTATTTTAAAGCAAAAGTAGTTATGGGTGATAGATTTATCACTTTTTCTATTTGAAAAAATTTGTTATAATACTGGGAAGGAAGTGATTAATTTGAAGTTAGAAATCATTAATTTATCAAAAAGCTTTTCGGAAAAAGAAGTTTTAAAGGATATAGATTTTACTTTTGAAAGTGGTAAAATCTATGGCTTAATAGGTCGCAATGGGGCTGGTAAAACAACTTTTTTTAATTCTTTAAATGAGGATATTGACATTGATAGTGGCTTTTTTTATTTAGAAGATAGTTATGGTCGTAATAGGCTTGATATAAAAGATATTGGTTATGTAACTTCGGTTGCTAGTGTACCAGAATTTTTAACGGCTAGGGAATTTTTAACATTTTTTCTAGAGATAAATAAAAAGGAGATTAGATGTGATTATTATTTTGATTTAGTTAAAATTGCTAAGGAAGACCAAGACAAGTTATTAAAAGATTATTCGCACGGTATGAAAGAAAAGATGCAAATACTAATTAATATTATTTCTAATCCAAAAGTTCTTCTACTTGATGAGCCTTTAACTTCTTTAGATATAGTTGTTCAAGAAGATATGAAAAAGCTTTTAAAAGGTTTAAAGAAGGACCATATTATAATTTTTTCTACTCATATTTTAGAGTTAGCTATGGACCTTTGTGATGAGATAGTAATTTTAAATAATAAAAAGTTAGAAAAGGTAGAAAAGGCTAATTTAAATACTAAGAAATATAAAGATAAAATAATTAGTGCTTTAAAGGATGTTAAAAATGCTTAATAGTTTACGAATGTCTTTAAAAATTGATTATGCTTATTCTTTAAATTCTTTTATTTATAATTTAAGAAGATTACCTATTTTTAAAGATTTAATTACTGATGATTTATATAAGAGTAAGAATTTAAAGAAAGTAGTAGCTTTTCTATCTACAGGGTGGGCTTTTTTTAAAGCAATATTTTTTAATTTGTTATATTTCTTTAGTATTTATTTTTTAGCTAGTTTAATTAATAAAAGTCATTTATCTTTAACGTTTATTCATATTTATTTTATTTTTACTATAATAGGTTTTTTTATAAATAATAGGCTACTTAATACTAGTAAGAAAAAGTATTTTTCGATAGTTCTTTTTAAGATGGACGCTAAAGAGTTTATGGAAAGTTCTTTAGTTTATAATCTTTTTAAATATCTTTTGTTACATAGTTTTTCATTTTTGATAATAAGCTTTTTTGTAAAAGTACCTTTGTTAGTTATAGTTCAATTAGTATTATTAGCTTTTTTCTCAAGAATAACAGGTGAAGCTTTAAATATTCTTTTTTATAAAAGATATTCATATGTTTGGTTAAATAATTATTATTTATATTTTTCAATTTTAATAAGTCTTTTAATTCTTAGCTTTTTACCTTTAAAAAATATTTTTATTAGTAGTAATTTAATTTTTATAGTATTACTTATTTTTATAATTATAAGTCCATTTTCTTTTAGATATTTAGTAAGAGTAAAGGATTATAAGCTTATTTTTAAAAAGCTAAATACTAAAAATATGGCTTTGAGTGAGCAAGAAGCTTTGTCTTATAGTAGACAACAAATGGTTGAGGTTAAGAAGAAGGATATCAATATTTCTAGTAAAAGACTTAAAAATAAAAAAGGATATGATTTATTTAATACAATTTTTTTCGAAAGACATAGGGAAATTCTTTTAAGAAGTGCTAAAAAGTTTTCTTTGTTTTTAGCCATTATTTATATAGTATTAGGCTTTTTAGTTTTAAATGATGCAAACATTTTTAGAGGCGTTAATGCTTTTTTCTCAAGTAATTTAGGATGGTTTGTTTTAATAATGTATTTTATTAATAGAGGGGCTATTGTTACGCAAGCGATGTTTTTTAATTGTGACCACGCTATGTTAAGATATAATTTTTATAGAGAGCCAAAGGTTTTATTAGGGCTTTTTAAGAAGAGACTTAAGCTTCTTATTAAGGTTAATTTATTACCTGCTACTGTGATGGTTCTAGGTAATAGTCTTTTATTGTATTTAACTCTTAATAAAGAGGTATATGCTTATCTAGTAATAGCTTTTTATATAATAACGTTAAGTATTTTCTTTTCTGTGCATTATTTAGTTATTTATTACTTGTTGCAACCTTATAATAGTGAAATGCAGTTAAAGAAAGTTAGTTATTCTTTAGTATCAATTCTTACTTATGGAGTGTGCTACTACGTTAGTACTGTTAGGTTGAATTATCTTAGTTTTGGTATTTTGTTTATTATTTTTACATTGCTTTATAGTGCTATTTCACTTTATCTTGTTTATAAATTTAGTCCTAGGACTTTTAAAATTAATTAGTAATAATTGGCAATTTATTTATGTATAATGGAGTATAGTTCTTTGTAGTTGCTGGATATGGGCTTTTTATATAATGAAAGATGGTTTATTTGACTTTGAATTTAAAAAATGATAAAATGGCAATGTCACTTAATTTTAAGAGGTGATATAGTGAACAAATTAAGAATAGTTACTGTACTGGTTTTTGTTGTTGGAATTTTATTTCTTTCAGCGGGTATAGTTTTAAATAGTGAAGAGTCTATCAAGAAAATAAAAAGCACAACTACGGCTAGGGAATTAGAAGCTAATGAGGCTGCGGCTAGTGTGAGTCTAGTTTTTAAGGATGACGCTATAAAAGATAATTATAAGAATAATAGTATTTTAACGGAAGTAAAAATGAAGACTTCTAATGCTTCAGTAATAATTCCTCCACGAGTAGAGGTTTATGAGGGCTTAACAATGGAAGAGTTAGCTGAAAAGATAAATCGTAATCTAGGTAATGACTATATTGCTGGTAAAGGTTATTTGATAGCGACAGAATGTCTAAGTCGTGGAGTTGATCCTTATATAGCAGTTGCGATTATGTTACACGAAACTGGTTGCAAATCACATTGTTCGGCTTTAACTAGAACTTGTAATAATGTTGGGGGACAAAAGGGTGCTCCTGGATGTAATGGTGGTAGTTATAAGGCTTTTGCGACCTTAGATGAGGGTATTGTTGGTTTTATTAGTAATTTAGAAAAGAATTATTTTAAGGTAGGCTTAACGACTATTGATACAATTGGGCCTCGTTATGCAGAAAGTACTACTTGGCCTCAGAAAATACATTGGTATGTAGACCAAATAAGAGCGAGCTAAGGCTCTTTTAATTTGGTTTTTGACAATTTTCTTTCTCTCTGTTAGAATATATAATTGCCATATGTAATAGATAGAGGTGTTAATAGATGCGTTTATATTTAAATGATGATAAAGATATATTTACGTTAATTAAAAAGAAAAAATTTGCGGAAGTTTTAGAAATTATTAATGATGGGAAAATAGATATTAATATAGTTGATGGAGTTGGGAATGATATTGCGACTAGACTTCTTAAGATGAAAGAATATGATTTAGTTATTTCTTTAATAAAAAGAAGAAGCTGGGACGCAAATAAGCAGAATGATGATGGTGATACATTTGGACATATCTTAGCTCAGGATAATTCAATGGGTGCGATTAAGGTAATGGATGAATTAAAGAAAAATAAAAGGTATCTTCCTAATATTAAGAATAAGAAAGGTCAAACAGCTTTAGATAAAGCTATTAATAATAATTATTTGGTTTATGCTTTTAAAATATTGGAAGATGAGAGGTTTGACTCAATAGAGATGAAGTCATTTAAAAATTTATTTTCAATGTGTATAAATAAAAATTATGGTAAGTATTCAATTATTAATAATTTAGAGGTTGTGATAGGTAGTTTAGAGAATAAAAGACTTAATGCATCTTTAAATATGATAGTTTTTGAGTTAAAGAGAAACTTTGGTTTGATAAAAAAGGAAATACTTAATAATAAAGTTAATACTTTAAGAGAAATAGTAGGAATTTAGGAAGTGATAAAATGAATTTACCTAACTATCAGGAAGCTAAAACAAGAGATAATAGAGAATATAAAAGAGTAGATTATAAGTTTGATGATAAAATAAAGAATAAGTATAAAGGAAAAAAATTCTTTTTGAAGACTTATGGTTGTCAAATGAATGAACACGATAGTGAAAATATTGAGGCCTTACTTTGTGATTTAGGTTTTGTAAAGGTTGATGATTATGAAAAGGCTGATTTAATTTTATTAAATACGTGTTCAATTAGAGAAAATGCTCATAATAAGGCTTTTGGAATGCTTGGAAGAATTAAGCATTTGAAGAGTAGAAAGAAAGATTTAATAGTTGGCTTATGTGGTTGTATGGCTCAAGAAGCTAGTGTTGTTTCACAAATTATGCGAGATTATAAGTTTGTTAATTTTGTTTTTGGTACGCATAATATGTATCAGTTGCCACAAATTTTAGATAAGGCAATAGAAGAAAATAGGCAAGAAATTGAAGTCTTTTCTAGAGAAGGAGATTTAGTTGAAGGCTTACCAGTAGTACGCGCTAACGGATATAAGGCTTATGTTAATATAATTTATGGCTGCAACAAGTTCTGCACATACTGTATTGTCCCTTATACTAGAGGTAAGGAGCGTAGTCGTTTAAAAGAAGATATTTTAAGAGAAGTAGATGAACTTATAAAAGATGGTTATAAGGAAATAACTTTATTAGGTCAAAATGTTAATGCCTATGGAAAAGATTTATATGATGATTATACTTTAGGAAATCTATTAGAAGATATTGCGAAAAAAGATATTCCACGTATTAGATTTATGACATCTCATCCTTGGGATTTTACGGATAGTATGGTTGAGGTTTTAGGAAAATATCCAAACATTATGCCAAGTGTTCATTTACCTGTTCAAAGTGGTTCTAATAAAATACTTAAATTAATGGGTAGAAGATATACAAAAGAAAGTTATTTAGAATTATTTAATAAAATAAAAAAGGCTGTTCCAGGCGTTGCGATGTCTACTGATATAATTGTTGGTTTTCCAGGCGAAGATGAGGATGATTTTAAAGAAACACTTGATTTAGTAGAGCGTTGCAAATACGATAATGCTTTTACGTTTATTTTCTCTAAGAGGGAGGGAACACCCGCTTGCAAACTAAAAGATGATGTTTCATTAGAGGAAAAAGAAAAGAGACTTCAAAGATTAAATGATACTGTTAATAAATATTTTTTAGAAAATAATAAAAAGCTAGAAGGAAAAGAAGTAGAAGTATTAGTTGAGGGTATCAGTGAAAAGAAAAAGATGTACTTTGGTTATAGTGAAACAAATAAGTTAATAAATTTTTCTTCTAAGAGAGATTTACAATTAGGAGATATAGTTAAGGTAAAAATAACTTCTGCTAAAACGTGGAGTCTAGATGGAGAAGAAGTTGAATAAGGCTTTAGATGAGTTGATTTTAACTATAAAGGAAAGTACGGATTATAAAAAATGTTTGGAGCTAAAAGAAAGATTAAAGAAAAGTAATGATGTTTTAGAGCTTGTTTCTGAAATAAAGAAAACACAAAAAGAATATGTAAAGAGTAATGATGTAGGTATTTTAGAAAAATTAAATGATATGACTAAAAAGTTAGAGGAGATACCTCTTTATAATACTTATATGTATCATTTGGAAAGAGTAAATTTAATGATAGACACAGTTAAGGATGAATTGGCGAAATATTTTAATGATTTACTAAATGAAGAAAAGTTGTAAAGTGATTTACATAGGTAAATTGCTTTTTTTGTTTGGTGGTGCTATAATTTGAGTATATAAAATAGAGATTATGGAGGATAGAAAAATGGGAGATTTATCATTTCACGCTTTAGATTTAGATGGTACTTATCATACTTTAGAAAAGATTAATCAATTAGCTATATCAGATGGGAATATGCTTATTGAGAATTTGAAAAAACTTGTTTTAGATTTAAAAAATCATTGGATAGGTAATGACGCTACTATTCATATTAATAATTTAATTAAGATATATGATAGTGTTAGAAATGTAGTTCAAAACGTTAACTTGGTTGCTCATAACACTAGCGAGCCAATTGTCAATGCTCAGACTATTAGGAATGCTAATGGCGGGGCAGGGGAAGTTGATAAAATTATTCCTATAGAAAATGGTAAATCTGATACAATTGAGATTTTGCAAAGTACTAAGGAATATTATGTTGACCCGGTATTGGTTCCACAAGATTTAGTTGATTTGCAAGTTCAAAAAGATGCTTTTAATAATTTTTGTACTAAGTTTTCTGGCTATAAAGATGAATTATTAAATAATTGGCTTAGTGGCTCTGATAGACCAAAGGCTATAAATGATTTTACTGATTTTGAAAAAGATATTGCAAACTTTAAAAAAATATTTAGTGATGCTGAACAAACTTTGTCTACTGTTGTTTCAAATTTAAAAACCGCATAATTATAAAAGTTTTCGGGTGAGTTAGATAGTGGAAAATAATGAAATTGAAAAGGAAAATTTGTTTTATAAGAGTGTCTTAAATAAATTAAAAAATTTAAGAAATGTTTTGTTACAAACTAGAAATGGTTTACTAAGAGTTGAAAAAAATTTTAAGAGTGGTGGCTATATATCTAATAATGAAACTTTTGATAAGGGAAAACTAGAAGAAAGCTATAATA
Source organism: uncultured Bacilli bacterium (assembly GCA_947632735.1). Lineage (GTDB taxonomy): Bacteria > Bacillota_I > Bacilli_A > RF39 > UBA660 > CANRGD01. The sequence continues at coordinate 10,311 of CANRQG010000043.1, forward strand.
TGTTAGATGCTGATATAGAGTCTCTTGACTCAATAATTGCTAATGTTTCTGCGAAAATAAAGTTCTAGAGTTTTAAAGGAATGATTTGTATGTTTGAATTTGATGAAGAGTTATTTAATCGTGCTTATATTGAAAACTTGAGATTATTACAAAACTTAAATGCAAATAAACGTATAATAAACATTGTTAATTCTATAAATGGTAGTTATGATGGTCAAGGCGAAGTTTCTAGTATTTTGAATGATTTAAATCACGTTATTAAGGTGGTTAACAATTTAGATAGAGATATGAGAAGAACAAAACTGCTATTTAAAAGAACTAGCAGTTTTTCTGGTGGTTTAAGGTTAAATACTCTAAGAAGGTCTTTGAGAAAGTTTTTTTGCTTTGATACTGACAATGTAGGGGAGTATGGTGCAAATCAGAATTATCCTTATTTATTATATAAAGTTTTTTTACAAAACCCTGAAAAACTAAATGAAATTTATAGAAAAAAAGTTGATGTTGTTGAAAAGGTTTTTAAAAATTATAAGTATGCTAAAGTAAATGATAATCTGATATATTTTTCATTGCTTGCTTTTGGAAATGGTGGATGTGGTGTTTCTGCTGTTAGTAATATAATAATAGATTATTATTCTCGATGTGATAATGGCGATGAATTGTTTGAAAAGAAATATGGTTTTCCTTTATATTATGTTGATACTAAGCAGAATAAGCACTATAATTATGAGGGTATATTTGTTAAAACTTATTTAGATGCAATTGAAAAGGAAACAAATGCTACGCCCTTAAATTATTGTTTAAATTTATTAGGAATGGGTTCTATCAAACGAAGTTATATTCCTTATTTAGATGATACTATGACTTATGGAAGGACAGCTGCTAAAGCAATTGGTTTAACACCATCTAGTGTGAGTAATTTACTTAAGAATGAATTACCAGCTGGTGTTACTGTTGATAAAAGTTCTTATGGGCTAGGTTTAGTTTCTATGGTTGGAATTGACTCAAAATGGGATGAAGTACAGACCGCTTTGAAAGAAAATATTGGAAAGTATGACTATTGTATAGTAGGTGCTCATAGTTTTGAAATGCGTGCTTTGGATGATAATTATATTAAAAATAATAATGGTGAGGAATTGTATTCAAATATAGCTGGTCACTTTCTTTTAGTAACGGATATTTCTAAAAATGGTAATCCCATTGTTTCTTCTTGGGGATATAAGTTTGAGCTAACTAATAGTGCTCAAACAGATTTATTATTTGTAAATTTAGGTGATTAGTCTGAAAACAAAAATAAAATTTAATTTATATAAATAATCAAAAAAGGACAGACTTCCCCTTACCCCA
>CANRQG010000044.1 GCA_947632735.1 uncultured Bacilli bacterium
ACAGCCATCTTTTTCATAACCAAACATATCAATATTATAACTATCAGTATAAAGCTTAGCACTACTTAAAAGAGTTTTGGCATAATTTTGATATCTTTTCTTAGAATTTCTTTCTGTAATGGCACCAATTGAAGGAATAGCTAAAACAATAACAATAGACATTATTGAGATAGAGACAATTAATTCAACTAGAGTAAAACCTTTCTTTTTATGAAACATATAACCACCAAACTTCTAAACTTCTAAAAAATTATAGTAGTATATTTGTGAACAAATAAGCTACTATAACAATTAACTTTTCGTATTATTCTTTAACTTTATAATACCCCCCCCAACTGGTATTGTCAAGAAAAATTAATGCACAATTTTTTAGAAATTTAAGCCGTTCTTTTATACATATAAACAGTTATGTATGGTTGAAGTGTACTAGTTTCAAAAGCTTGGTCTCCTCCAGTGACACCTGATGTTGCTTTACTTATTGTATCTGTTGTCATTGCTGGAACTGTATGAGTATGGGCTCCACTACTCGCAATTGATAAGGCTGGTATTGTTCCAGTTACATTATGAGTATGGGCTCCATTTGTAGTTGTGTAAATGCTACTACCATATTGACCAGCTCCAATATTTAAATTGTAAGTAGTATTTACTGCCGTACCACTTCCATAGATATAATAATCAGAATATACGTAGCCATTTTTACCTTGAACATAATGATAATGGTCACCAGAAGATTCCGCAGTTAAACCGCTAGTAATAGATTTTGCTGTTGTTGAATGAGTATGAGCTCCACTACTGCTAATTGTTGTAGATGGTGTTGTATGAGTGTGAGCTATATCGTGAGTATGGCTTGGCAAATTATCTATTGTTAATTTTGTGGAATTACTTTTACTTCCGCCTGTCTGTTCTACCTTTTTAAATTCACTAGAATTAGTATCTACTCCTACTATAGTTTGGCCTTTACCATATACTTCCCATTCGCCTCCTAAGGCTGAAGCCACTTTAGCTGGTGTTTCCAATGTAGCACTTATATAAATACTTCCTATGGGATATATTTTATCTAAAAAAGTATCAACTTTATTTTCAAATTTAGTACAAGTTCCATCTATCGCATCTTGGACATTATCAGCTAATAAATTAGAATTGTCTTTATAGTAAACATCTTTACTATTTATTAAACTTTCTGCTAGTACATAGCAAGAACCAACTGATATAAAAACAGCTATTACTACTGCGATAACTACTGTAATTATCGTTTTTTGGTTTTGTCTTAATTTTTGCATCTTATCACCAACTTTTTCTTGCACAGTTTTTATTTTTTTCTTAATAAGAATATACCCCCCCCCCAGGGTGGTATTGTCAAGAAAAAGTTTTAACACAAAAAGAAAAATTTGCACAAATTTGTGCAAAATATAAATATTAAAAATAAACACACTAACGCTTTATTGTAAGTGTTATCGTGTCAAACAAATCATTTGGATACGCACCTAACTTACGACGATTAGATATATCTCTTTTTTATTATATGCAAGATTTTGCTTGCTAATTAAATTATAGAGTATTTTATTTATAAATGCAAGACTTTTCTTTAAAAAAAGTATAAAAAAAATAACTTTTAGTAGTTGCATTTTTTGTACGTATCTGATATTATTATATTAGATATACCTAATCAGCGTTAGGTGCTCTCCAAATTTTATATTTTTATAAAATTTAGGAGGTGATAGTTATGGATATAAAAGAATTTTTTTATCTAATAATTATTATGTTTTTAATAATGATTATATATAAACTAGTTAAATTTTTAACTTAGTTTACATTAATTAAAAATAAACACACTAACGCTTTTTAGTAAGTGTTAGTGTGTCTCAACACTTTGGAGATGCACCTAACTTACGACGATTAGGTATATCCCTTTTTTATTATATGCAAGATTTTGCTTGCTAATTAAATTATAGAGTATTTTATTTATAAATGCAAGACTTTTATGAAAATTTAGGATAAAAAATATCACTTTACTTGTTACTATTATTCTTTTAGAAAAAAGTTAATTACTACTCTTCCCCACTTTTTCCACAAACTTTTGTGGAAAAAGAAAGGCACCAAATATTAAATATCCCAGTGCCAATTTTTTATAAAAGGCATATCTTCTCCATATTCTTTAATATATTTTTCGTGTTTATTAAGCATATCTAAACACCAATTAGTTAATACTTGAGCTTTTTCTTTATAACGAGGAATTTCTTTAATTGCAGATATAACAAGATGGAATCTATCTATTTCATTTTGAACTCTTATATCAAATGGAGTTGTTATTGTTCCTTCTTCTTTATATCCGTGAACGTGGATATTGCGATTATTTCTTTTATAAGTCAATTGATGAATTAATGATGGATACCCGTGAAAGTTAAAAATAATTGGTTTATCTTTAGTAAAAATCTCATCATATTCTAAATCACTCATACCGTGAGGATGCGTATCTGATGGCTGAAGACGCATTAAGTCAACAACGTTTACAACACGTATTTTAATATTTTTAAGAGATTTACGTAAAATAGAGACAGCCGCTAATGTTTCTAGTGTAGGTGTTTCTCCACAACAAGCCATAACAATATCAGGGTCATTTCCTCCGTTACTAGCAAATTCCCAAATACCAATTCCTTTAGCACAATGTTTTTTAGCTTCCGTTTTGTTTAACCATTGTGGTCTTGGATGTTTAGAAGCAATAATCACATTTATATAATTTTTAGTCTTAATACAATGTTCAAAGCAAGATAGTAAACAATTTGTATCAGGTGGCAAATACATTCTTACAGTATCGGCTTTTTTAGTAACAAGATGGTTTAGAAAACCGGGGTCTTGATGAGTATATCCATTATGGTCTTGTTGAAAGACGTGAGAGACTAATAAGTAATTTAGAGAGGCTATATCGGCACGCCAACTTATATTATTGGTAACTTTTAGCCATTTAGCGTGTTGACTAGCCATAGAATCGACAATTCTAACAAAGGCTTCATAGCTATGCATAAAGCCATATCTTCCAGTAAGTAAGTAGCCTTCTAACATTCCTTGACATAAGTGTTCTGAAAGAAAAGAGTCAAATACGCGTCCTGTTTTTGATAAGTATTCATCATCTTTAAGGGTACGAAAATTCCAAGTCCTCTTCTCACTTTCAAAGATATGGTTAAAACGATTAGATAAGGCTTCATCTGGTCCAAAAATACGAAAGTTTTTGTTTTCTCTATTAAGGGAAAATAAGTCTCGGATATACCGTCCTAATTCTAAGGTGTCTTGAGCTATTACATTACCTTTCTTTTTAATATTTAGGGCATAGTCTTCCCAGTTAGGGGTTTTTATTTCTTTTAGTAAGACTCCGCCATTAGCGTGGGGATTTGCCCCCATACATTTATCAAGTGGTGGACACAATTCTTTTAATTCTTTTATTAGATGACCTTTTTCATCAAATAGTTCTTCTGGATGGTAGCTTTTTAACCATTTTTCTAGTAGTCTTAAATTACTAGGGTCTTCTTTGGAGATAGGAATTGGTACTTGATGTGACCTAAAAGATGCTTCTATTTTCTTGCCATCTACTACTTTAGGACCGGTCCAGCCTTTAGGTGTTGTTACTACGATGAGGGGATAATTTCCTTTATTAGTCTTTTTTATTTTCTTGATATCTCTTATAACTTTATCTAGGGTGTTTGCCATATCATTATGCATTTTTAAGGTATTACTTCCGGTTACAAAGTAAGGCTTATAAGACATTCCTTTAAAGAAGTTAGTTAGTTCTTCAATAGTCATTCGGCCAAAGACAGTGGGATTAGATATTTTAAAGCCATTACGATGAAGAATTGGTAAGACGATACCATCATTTTCGCGGTTTAGGAATTTATTAATATGCCAACTTGTAGCGAGTGGTCCAGTTTCAGCTTCACCATCGCCAATTACACAAGCCGCAATTAGGTCTTTATTATCTAAAACAGCGCCAGCAGCGTGAGCTAAGCTATAACCTAGTTCACCACCTTCATTAATGGAGCCAGGCATTGTAGGGGCAACGTGAGATGAGATTCCTCCGGGAAAGCTAAATTGTTTAAAGAATTTTTTCATTCCTTCTATATCTTCAGTTATCTCAGGATAATACTTAGTATAGACTCCTTCTAAGTAATTATTAGCGGCCATCGCCTCACCACCGTGACCTGGTCCAGAAATATAAAGCATATTTAGATTATATTTTTTGATAACTCTATTTAGATGCATATAAATAAAGTTTTGACCAGGTGCTGTGCCCCAATGACCAACAATATTAGGTTTTATATCATTAATAGTAAGTTCTCTTCTTAATAAAGGATTATCAAGTAAGTATAGTTGGGCTACTGATAAATAATTTAAAGCTCTAAAGTAAGCATCCATTTTTTTTAATTCTATTTTACTTAGCATTTTACACCATCCTATTTATATCTTTGTTCAAAGAAAAGACCTTAGAAAAAGCCTAGTTAGTTTTTTCTAATTTTAAGAAATAGTAATTTCCATTTATATCTTTTTTAAAAGTAAATCGATATTCAGAAAATTCACGATAATTACTTGTATCAATATTAAAGTTATAAGCCATATCTTTTGAAACATTGCTTTGATAAAGAGTCGTTTTTTCTAAATCTTTATAGATGTTATAGCTTTCTAAAGTAGGACTAGTTGGCTCTAATAAAGCATAATTTACGTAAACATAAGCTAGGTCATTATTTGTAGTATATTTATTTTTATAGGCAATTACGTAACTAGAGCCTACATCTTTACAAGCTGATGAGACAGAAAAGTAGGTATTTAGAGTAGCATCATAGTAAAAGATAAGGCAATTTTTACCTATAGTACTATTTACATTAGTTAAGTCAGTACCAAAGTATTCTTTGAAGACGCTACTAACGACATCAGGAGATATTTCTTTAATTTCTATTTTGGGGTTATTAATAATAGAAGTTAAAAGAGCACTACTTCTACTGGAATCTGTTAAGGGTGAAAATAATTCTCTATTAAATAGATAAGTTAAGACAATATGCAGTTTCATTTCATTATCTATATTTTTAAAGACATTACCAAAAACACCATCAGTATTACTTCGAAAGCTAAATAAGTTAGAAATATTTTTTAAAGAAGTATAATTAGTAATAGTATCAATTTTTTCATTTAAGGCAGCTTTTAGAATAGTATCTTCTAATTCTATTTCTACTACTTTTTCTTTTTTTTCAGGTTCTTCTTTAGGCTCTTTATTTAAGATAAAGCCTTTTTCATAAAAGATAAATAAAACTAGTCCCGTTACAGTAATTGTTAGAATAATTGTTGCGATTATAAAGAATAAGTTATCTTTTTTATTATCTAAATCATCCATTTTAGCCCCTCTTTCTTATATTAAGTCTATCAAATAAATAATCTAACGTAAAATGATTTACATTTCTTTTTCTTAAATTGACGTAAAGAAAAAAGATACATAGTAGTATCTTTAACAATATCTTTATTTAGAAATAACATCACAGATTAGACTACTAATCTCAGTTGGATTATCAATTGGTAGTCCAGCGATTATCTTAGCTTCACTATAAAGAATTTTGGTATATTTTTTAAATTCTTCTTTATCATTTTTATAAAGGTCTTTTAGTTTAGTACTAATAGGATGTTTTTCATTAATCTCTAAAATAGTTTGGGCTTTTATTCCCATATCATTTGGCATAGCATCAAAGACTTTTTGCATTTCAATAGAAATATCACCTTTAGAAGTTAAGCAAACAGGATGATTTTTCAATTTATTACTAAATCTAACTTCACTTACTTCTTTAATTTCTTCTTGCATATCTTTTAAAAGATTATTATTATCGTCATTTACTTTCTTTAAGGCTTCTTTTTCTTCTTCTGTTTCTAAGTCTAAATCACCACTTTCAACATTAACAAATTTTTTACTTTCATATTCATTAATAGCGGTAATGGCGAATGAATCAACATAATCAGTTAAGTATAAAATATCATAGTTTTTATCTTTTACTTGTTCAACTTGTGGTAATGATTTTATCTTTTCAATTGAAGAACCAGCAGCATAGTAAATAACTTCTTGGTCTTTTGGCATAGCTTTGACATATTCACTTAAAGTAATTAGTTTTTCTTCTTTAGCAGAATAGAACATAATTAAATCTTGTAACTTTTCTTTATCTTGACCATAGTTATTATAGATACCATATTTTAGCTGCATACCAAAGGTTTTAAAGAAGGAAATATAATTATCACGGTCATCTTTTAGCATAGTTTCTAGTTCTTTACGAATTTTACCTTCAATATTTTTAGCAATTATTTTTAAGTTATGTGACTCTTGAAGCATTTCTCTAGAAATATTTAAGGATAAGTCTTCACTATCAACGATGCCTTTTACAAAGCTAAAGTAATCAGGTAATAAATCAGCACATTTTTCCATTATCATTACACCACTAGTATAAAGACTTAGGCCTTTTTCATAGTTTTCAGTGTAAAAATCATATGGAGCGTGGCTTGGTATAAATAATAGAGCTTGATAGGAAGCCATACCTTCAACTGATGATGTGATTACTTTTAAGGGCTTATCATAATCACTGAATTTGTCCATATAAAAATTATTATAGTCTTCATCAGTAACATCTTTTTTATTTTTCTTCCAAATAGGAACCATACTATTTAAAGTTTCTATTTCTTTTTGGTCTTCATATTTATGTTTCTTTTCATCAACTAGCTTACTATGCGTAACTTCCATTTTAATGGGAAAACTTATATAATCAGAATATTTTTTAACTAAGCTTTTTATTTCATACTCATCTAGGTATTTAGAATATTCAAATTCTTCAGTATCTTCTTTAATACTTAGAATAATTTCAGTACCAGGTGTTTCTTTTTTAGCTTTCTTTATGGTATAGCCATCGACACCAGAACTTTCCCAAGTATAGGCATCTTCACTATCAAGGCTTAGAGAAGTAACTTTAATTTTGTCACTAACCATAAAGGCTGAGTAAAAGCCAACACCAAATTGACCAATAATATCAATTTTTTCTTTCTTAGTCATATTCTCTTTAAAAGATAGACTACCACTCTTAGCAATTGTACCAAGATTTTCTTCTAATTCTTCTTTAGTCATACCAATACCATTATCAGTAATGGTAATTAATCTTTTATCTTTATCAAGCGAAAGATTAATTTCTAAAGAGTCTTTTTTTACTTTAACTTTCTTATCAGTTAAACTACGATAATAGATTTTATCTAGAGCATCACTAGCATTAGAGATTAGCTCTCTTAAAAATATATCTTTATTAGTGTATATAGAGTTAATCATTAAGTCTAATAATCTTTTTGACTCTGATTTAAATTCTTTTTTCTCCACACAAATCATCTCCTAACAACTTATTTATAGCACTATTTTTAGCAGTTGTCAACTAAGAGTGCTAGTTATTAATTGTTTTTAAGATGTTTTGGTATTCTTCTTTAGAAAAACATTCTTTTAAGGCTTTAGTTAGTTTTTCTTTAAAGGTATCATTTAAATCAAAAAGGCTAAACTCTTCAGAAAAGAAGTCTTTTATTAAAATTTCTTCTTTATGATAATTATTTATGATGAGTATTTTAGTATTATCTAAATCATAAGCTAGATAAGTATTAGTTTTTTGTTTTAATCTAACAAACTTCTTCGTAATATTTTCTTTATAAAGATAATATAGAGGATAAAGATATTCTTTTTTTAAAGGTTTATTTTCGGTATAGATATTAAAGAGTTTTTTATCTTTATCAATGGTAAAAATAAAGAGATTATCTTCTATTAGAGTAATATATTTATCTTGAATTTTCTCCGCATACTGGATATTTTTTAATTTTTCTTTACCAGCTTTTAGTTCTTTAGATGTAAGAATATTTAGGTTTTCTTTTTTAGTATCAATATCAAAGGAATAATCATATTTCATATGGTTAAAATAGCTATTAAAAAGACCTAGAATATTATTACAAAGCTCACTCATAATGTTAGGAAGATGTTCGAATAATGTAACAACTATGTCGAATAAAAAGAACCATTCTTTGGGAATAATTTGGTTTGTTAAAAAGCAATAATCCTTTTGATTTAAATGAATATTTATTTCTATATAGTAAGAGTTTAATGTTTTACTGAGCTTATTTCTAAAGGCATCTTCAGCAAAAAGCTCTTCATTATTATTAAGTATTTCTAGGAAGTAAGAAACATAAGTTACATTTATGAACTGGTAACAAGAATACTCCTCTACTTTAGTAATTTCCATTACATCAATAGGGATAAATAGAACTTTAAACTTTTCAATATTCTTATTAAAAACTAAAGCTATATAAAAATTACTTTTATCATAATCTTTAATAATTAATTCAATTAAGACGTGTTCGTTTTTCTTATTTAAATGTTTTCTTATAGTTAATATTTTTTTATCTATCATAGGCACCTCGTGATTCATTTTTAAAACAACTATTATAGCACTTCATAGTTTCTATTCTTAGTAGTATACTTGGCAGTGTTCTTAGCACTACTCTTAGCAGTATGCTTAGCACTATTTTGTTGTTACATAGTATTTTATCAAAATTAAAAGACTATTACTAGTCTTTTTAAGCTTTTTATGGTAGTTTACTTTGACAATTCGACAATTTTCGTCCAAGTTTTAGGACCAACAACGCCATTTACTTCAAGATTATTATTAGCTTGAATAGCTTTTACTGATTGCTCAGTTAGACTATCATAGGTACCATTTACAATTACTCCAGGAATACTTTGTTTTTTTTCACATATTAAGTATAAAAATTTCTGTAAATTAATTATATCATCCCCTGTCATATCACGAAGTAAATATCTACCAGGATAAAATTCATTTACATTACATAGACAGTTAGTTGGCACTTTGGCAATGGTTTGGTTATAGGCTTCTTTTAAAGCTCGCCACGTATTGGCATCAACTATTCCATCGGCTTTGATATTATATTTATTTTGAAAGGCAACTACCATTTGCCTAGTATTTTCTGTAAAGGTATCACTATTTAGGTTTAGGAAAGGAATGTCAGGGTCAAAGTACGCAATGACATTTAGATAATAATTAAGTGGGTTTAGTGCTACTCCGGTATCGCCTAATTTAATAGTGGTATTAAAGATAAGTTTGGCTTCGTCAGGGCTTATTCCTTCGGAATATAAGTTACTGATATTTTTTACAGAGTTATAGAGATATTTTATTTTATACCAAGTAGTTTTATCGACAATACCTGTTTTATCTAGGTTAAATATTTCTTGGAATTTTTTAACAGCTTGTTCTGTTTCCACGGTAAAGAAGATGCTGTCATCGGTAATTACGGGAATAGCGGGATAGTTTCTCCCTATACGATTAAGTTCGATTTTTAATAATCTAACAAAGTCACCTGTTGTGCCTAACTCGACGGGAAAGCCGGGGTAACTTTCTATATTTTCTTCAACAGGGGCATTATAAATAATTTTAATGTCATCACCATAATAATATTTTAAGATTTCTAAAGGTGTTTTACCGGAGTTAGCTAGAGTGACACTGCCCCATTGTGAAAGGCCATCGCATTTAGTAACTTTACCATCGCAGTATTGGGCAAATAATGGTTGGACTTGGTCTTCTTTAACTATATAATTATTGAAATATTCATCTACTACTTGCGAGATACGTTCAAAGAATTGTCTATTTTCGCCAAATGATTGGTCATAAGCTGAAGTACTAGTGATATCAAAGTTATAGCCTTTTGAGGGATACCATTCATTATAAATTCTATTTAGGGCAAAGGATATTTCCGCTAAGACATTAGCTTTAATCGCATCTATTGGCCAGTTAGGATAAATTTCTCCGGAAGATACATTTTTGATATATTCATCAAAAGGTACCGTAACATTACGCGCTGTTTCATCAGGTTTACCTAGGTGAACAGTAATAACAGTGGGGATAATAGGTGTTCTAATTGCCATTTTCTTTAACACCCTCCAATTCTACTTCAGGTGTCATTCGGACATATTGAATGACTTTGATGTTTCCTAACATACCAATTTTATATTGTTTAATGGTTTCGTAACCAACGTGAATAGCGGTCATATCATAAGTTGTATATAAGGGTGCTTCCATTGAAGTTGCGGTAGCATTTTCTGGAGCTGGTAAGATTATATTATCAATTATACCGCTATTATTAGTTTTACCGGTAAAGAAAACAACCTTTTTATCGCCAATGGTTTTAAAGATAATGATTTCACAATCAGCTATCGGAACAGCTTTATAGGCGGTAAATACTTGAACTTTTAGGGTGCCAGTACTAGGGTTTTCAGAGAGAAAGGCCGGATAAAGATTTGTCTTTTTTAATTCTTCATAAGTGATAAGTTCTTCTTTCATTAGTTAACCTCCTTTATTTTTAAAATTTGACCAATAGATAGATTATTACTGGTTAGGTTATTTAGGGCTTTAATACTTTCAACACTAACGCCATATTCTTTAGCGATGTTATAAAGATTATCGCCACGTTTAACAGTATAAGTTAGATATTTAGGTTCAACATAGCCTTCACCATAACAGCTAGAGCCTAGAGGAATAGCGTTATCTTTACTAGTTACTTTTAATGCTTGACCAACAGTAATGATATTATCTTTTAAATTATTTATTTCAATTAGTTTAGCGACGCTCATATTATATTTTTTCGCTATGGAATAAAGGCTATCACCTTTTTTTACGGTATAAATTAAGTAGTCATTAGAAAAGGCATCATCAAGCATTGTATTGTAGGGGATTTTTAGTTGCTGCCCAGGGGTTAGAACGGTCGTTTGGAGATTATTTAGGTCTTTTATTTTTTCAACGGTAGTATTATTTTTCTTGGCAATTGAATATAGGGTATCACCTACTCTTACGGTGTAAATGGTATAGCCATAAGGCTCATCAGAAACATCAGTGCTTATGGGTATTCGTAATTGCTGCCCAATAGATAAAATATTATTTTTTAAGTTGTTTATGGCCTTTAGTTTTTCAACTGTGACATTATAGTTTTGTGCAATTGAATAAAGGGTATCGCCTTTTTTTACGATATATAAAGCGGTTGAATTAGTTGATGGTATTAGTAGGGACTCGCCAACTGTTATGGTGTTATCTTTTAGGTTGTTAGCGAGTTTTATATCTTCGATGGATATTCCAAATTGCTTGCTAATGCCATATAAAGTATCGCCTTTTTCTACTATATATGTCTGCATATTTCACCTCAGTAAAATATATGCAAATTTAATAGGTTTAGTATTTTTTATTGATAATTTTTAATATTAATTAGTTTATATAGGTACTTACAATTTAATCTTTTAAAGATTTAGCATAAATTATAAATGAAAGGAGACAATTATGAATAGTCAAGAAAAGAATAGAATGTTTAGACCAAACGTGCCAAGTCAACCAAGAGTAATTTTTTGTTTTGGACCAACTGGTCCGACAGGCCCCGCTGGCGGTAGTGGCGGTGCGACAGGACCAATAGGACCTACTGGTCCTCAGGGTGCGACAGGTCCTACTGG
>CANRQG010000045.1 GCA_947632735.1 uncultured Bacilli bacterium
GATTAAATTATTTTGCAAATTTTTTGAACAAATTATTTTGCAATTACTGAGTTAAATTAATTTGCAAATCTATAACATCAAAAAAAAGAACAATTTTTGTCCTTCTTCCTAACTATTTATCGTACTACTAACAAAGTAGTAACCATTACTTCCCTTTTTAAATTGATAAACTATAACTGTTGCCGCATCATAATAGTTAGTTATATTAATTTGTGTTTCCTTTACACTAGCCGCATTCATATTAGGTTTAGACTCTAAAAGAGATGTTTTACCAAAATCTTTATATATATTTAAAGTATAATTATCTTCACTATTTAAAACTAAGTCAGTATAAACTACCCTTTCTTGTAATTCTAAAGTTCCATCTGTCTTCTTAGTAGCCTTAGCTAAAGCTGCTATATAAGGTTCTATCAAATAATCTTCTTTTTCCTTTACACCATTAAATATTCCTAAAAAAGAAGCACTTTCACTATCATATTGTAATGAAACCATATTACTATCATCAATTGTATAATCTAATACTAAATCAATTTTTTCACTTATTGGATAAATAACATCATCTCCAAAGATTTTTTGCATATAACTACTTACTTTATCATTAGAAATAGAATAAATATTTAGCCCATTTTCATCTTTATTACCAGTAGATATAAAATCTTCTTTACTAGAAAGCATAAAAGCATAAGCAAATTTCTCTTGATTAGTAAAACTATTTTGACTAACATTCGCTTCACTAACAAATTTTTTAAATCTTTGGCCTAACGTTCCATAAGTAACATAACTATAAGCTTCCTGAACATTACTATCAGTAAGACTAACCGGCTCCGATGTTATAGGAACTTCTGTCTTTTTATCACCTAAAAAATGATTACTAATCAAGAAAACAGAAATACCCGCTACCAATGAGATAGCAACAACAATAGCCATCTTTACAGTATTAGACATCTGTTTCTTATTAGAGTCTTTTTCTTCTATTTTATCACTAATTTTAAAATCCATAATTCTCACTCTCCAAAAAGGCTTTTCTTATATTTACCATTGACAATTCCATTATAATAGAAATATTTACTTTAATCAAGCTGAAAAAAAGAAAAGTCCTTACTCTACTTTTCCTTCCATAAAAACAACGCTAATATTAGTAAAATCTATTTTCTTAACTAATTTATTTATCTCATCTAAGCTCATCTTCTTAATTAATTCTACTTTATTAGGAATAACCTTACGATATTTAATTAAATCATCAAATAGATTACTTACAGTAGCATCAACATTATCAATCATTTTAACTTCGTTAGCAATCCAAACTTTTTTAGTTCTCTCAAATGCTTCTTCACTAATAACTAAATCACTAAATTCATATTTTATTTCTTCTAAAAGTTTTTCCTTATCCATAGTTGATGCCATTATATAAAACAAACGATAATTTTTATAAGTTTCCCATTCAGTATAAAAGTTATTTAAAAGCTTATCATTTCTTACTCTTTCTCTAAACTCTGATGCAGTACCAAATAAAATTGTCGTAATCATATTTAAGTATAAGTCTAACATTATATCATCCATCTTTAGATTATCCCTTGAAACTTTAAGACCAACACCTAACTTATCTACTTTAATATTACCATAGATTTTATCTTCCTTAACTCTAACCGTTGCCTCTTCCTTAGGTAGTTTGACACTTGGTAATTTTTTACTTTTAAGAGATGCCACTTCTTCTTTTATTATCTTAAGAGCTTCATCAACATCAAAGTTACCAACTATTAAAACAAACATATTGTTAGGCGTATAAAAATTATCATAACATAAATATAAATCATCTTTAGTTATTTTCTTTATTTCCTTAACAGAACCACCAATATCAACACTTCTTGGACTATTATGAAAAAGATTTTGTCTTAGACGCATTTCTAGTTGAAAATCAGGAATATCTTCATACATTTTTAATTCTTCAGCAATAATACCTTTTTCTTTTTCAACATTTTCTTTAGTAAAATATGGCTCATTAACAAACTTTAGTAAATAGCGTAAATTCTTATTAAATTCTTTATTTCCGTAGCAAACATAATGAGTAAATTCATAACTAGTTGAGGCATTAGAACCAGTTCCACTTTCCGAAAAGAAAGTAAAAGGGTCGGTTCCATCAGCTTGTTCAAACATTTTATGCTCTAAAAAGTGGGCAATACCAAATGGTACTTCTTTTTCTTCTTTATCAACTATAAATTTAGTAATGTCAGCGCCAAAATAAGTACCATAACTAATAAAGTAATTTTTCTTATTTAGAAATGGCAACAAAACTACCGTAAGACCATTATCTAATTCTTCTAAGAAACAGCTAACATCTAATTTTTTTAATTTAATTTCCTTCATCTTTTACCCCTTCCAAGAAAAATACCGTATCCATTTTTATCTTTTTAGCGACTCTAATGATATCTCTTTTTGTTACTTCAAGCATTTTCTTTCGTTTTTCTTCATAATCATCTACACCAATTAATTCAACCATTAAATAATTATCAATAATACTACTTTCACTTTCAAGCATTTCATCAATTGCGCTTATATAATATTCTTTAGCTATTTTAAGGTCTTTTTCGGTAAATTTACCCTTTTTCATATCAAGCATATTTTCTTCAATTAATTCTAAGCATTTTTTATAACTAGCTTTATCTATACCAGCCATAATTATAAGTAAATTATCCAATTTATTAGTAATAGAAGATACACTATAACATAAAGAATTTTCTTCTCGAACATTCTTAAATAGTTTTGAATCACTTCCACCACCTAAGATAATATTATATAAAGTTAAAGGATAAAATCTTTCATAAGGTGTAAGATTAGACATAACATTACAAATAGCTATTTTACTTTGTGAATTATCAATTGTTTCTTTAGCAAATAATCTTCTTTTACGAACCGTACTATCAATTAAATAAGGAACTTTTTTTCTTTTAACGGTCTTAAACTTAAAGTTTTCTTTAAATAAAGGCACAATTTCTTCTTCCTTGATAGAGCCAACAACAAAGATATCAACAAAGTCTTTTTCTAACATTTTTAAATAATAATCATATAAATTTTCTTCATTTATTTTTTCTAAGTCTTCTAAATAACCAAGCATTCGAAAACTAACCGGAGAAGACTTATCATAAGCATCAGCCATTCGCATTAAACTATAACTAGTAGCGTCTTCCTTAACAGAATTAATATTATTAGCCGCAAGCGTTTTAACAATATCAAGCTTTTCTCTTTTAAATTTTTCATTTTCAACATCAGGATTAAAAATAACTTCACTTAAAAATTGTAAAGAACGAGCAAAATTACCTTCTTCTGTATACTTATCGTTTAAAACAGATAAATTAAAATTAGTAACTATATAATTACCTAAACGACTATTAGTAGCATCTAAAGTAGCGGCATATAAATTCTGCGCTTCAATAGTTAATTTTCTTTTACTATCATAGTTTTTAGATGACTGTAAAAACATATCACATAAAACATTTCTTAAAGTAATTTCTTCTTTTATAATAGGACTATGAAAAACAACTCTTACGGTAATTGTCTTAAATTTATCAGTTTCAATAATATGTAAATTATAAGCTGCTAAATCTTTTTTAGTATATTTCATATTTAACCCTCTTTCTCTACACAAGCTTCTAAGGCTAAAGTAATCATTTCATCTAATGATTTTTCTCTATCTTCACTAGTTAAACTACCTTTATCATATAAAGAATCAACTATAGTTATTAAACAAGCTGCTTCTTTTTGTAAAAGCTTAGCTATATAAAATAAGCCAAAAGCTTCCATTTCAACAGCTAAATAATTATCATTTTGAAAATTACTAAGGAACTTTTGATGGTCTATACAATAAAGGTCAAAAACATCACTAGTAATAGTCTTTCCTACTTTTAGAAAAATATTCTTTGTAAGAGCTTTTTTTCTTATTTTTTCATTTAATAATAAACTACTTTCAACAAAAGATACTTTATCTCCTGCTAAAAGATAAGGGAATGTACTAAGAGAATAGCTACCTGTTGAAAGAATTATATCTCGCAGTTTAATATCTTTAGAAAAACTACCTGCTGTACCAATACGAATTATCTTTTTTACATCATAAAATTTATATAATTCATAAGAATAAATCCCAATACTAGGTATTCCCATACCTGATGCAAAAACTGTTACTCTAGTATTTTTATAAAAGCCTGTATAAGCAAACATATTCCGAACTGAGTTTACCATTTTAACAGACGTTAAATATTTATCAGCAATATACTTAGCTCGAAGAGGGTCACCTGGCATTAAAACCACCTGAGCAATATCTTCTTTTTTACTTTCAATATGAAAAGTTGCCATATAAAACACCATCCTTTGATTTAATTATAGCACAAAACTTCTTAAATAAGTTAGTTTATGTTGGACAAAGTAAGCAAAGTATTTCTATTTTGCTTAGTAGTTCACTAAACATTAACAGGTAATTCTTTTTCTACTTCCAAAAACTTATTTTCCATAATTGAATATAAATAACATCTTGTTTCTTTTTTAGTCTTTTTTTCTATAAAGGTGCGATAACCATTTAATTGCTTATTATAAGCATCATCTAGAATATTTTTAAGCTTATAATCAATAATTATCATTTCTTTTTCTTTTTCAATAAGTAAATCAATTATTCCGTGATATAATTCTTTATCTTCATAAACAAACTCATATTCTTTATACATCTTATTATTTATATTTTCCTTTATTAAAGGAGAATTTAAAAAATTCTTAATACAATTAATAATAGAAGTATTATCAAATCTAGAAAAATCAGGGTGTAAAAAATCTATTTCTTCTAAAATACGATGAACATTCTCACCAAAAAGCATCGTTTCTTTTTCTTCTTTAGTTATTAAATGCGCTTCTTTTGAAAAATGTTTATTTTCTATAACATCAGTAGTAATTAAACATTTTTCAACAACTAAATTTTCTTCCTTTTTTGGATTAATTTCTAAGACTTTATTATTTTCTTTATAATCTTTATTTACAACAACTTCACTTTTCTTAAAATAACCTTCAACTATTTTGTAGATGCTTTTTAAAATAGCATAAAAATTATCATATTTCATTTTTTGATAAGAAGAAACATAATCTGAATCATTTTCTTCTATTTCTTTAGTGACAATAATCATTTTTTCTTTAGCTCTAGAAAGAGCTACATATAAAAGTCTTATTTTTTCTGATATTTCTTCTTTTCTTGTTGTATACTTTAAAAGTGTTTTAACAATAGTATCTTTGTAATAGCCATCTACTTTAGGTAAAACAAGACCATATTTATTATCAAAAACAATTCTTTCTTTTAATTCACTTAAATTAAATTTATTAGAAAAGCCAGCAAAATAACAGATAGGATATTCTAAACCTTTTGATTTATGAATAGTCATAATTAAAACAGCATCAGCTAAAGTTTCTTTTTTCTCAAATTTTAAAGTATAATCATTAGAAAATAATTCATCTAAATAATCTGTAAATTCATAAATTGTTTTTCCCATTGCTTCATAATTTTTTATTAAATTATAAATATATTCTTCTCTAACTCGAGTTGATGCCATATTACCTATTGCAATTATTGCTTCATCATATCTTAATTCTTCTAAAATATAATATAAATATTCAGCTGGTGAAAACTCATCCATTTTAAGAGCTAAAGGTAAACATTTTTGATATATAGCTGTTTCTTTATAAGTATCATTTATAAAAGTTTCATAAATTAAATCATCAGGCATTCTAAAAAGAAAACTTCTAGCTAAAGAAATAAAAGAATATTTAAAAGCTAAATCAAAGTTATTATTTTTAAGACAAATAAGAAAACGTAAAAGATTTTTAATAACTAAAATATCAGCATCTCTTCCTACTTTTTCTTCTCGTAAAATATTTAAAGGAATTTTTTTATACTCAAATATTTTTTTATATAAATCAAAGCTTTTTCCTTTATCAATTAAGATAGCAAAGTCAGCATAAGTAACTTCTCTAAGTTCCTTTTTTTCTTTATCAAAAATTTGATAATGCTCTTCTACTTTTCTTTTAATATCATCAGCTATAATAAAAGCTTCTAGCTCATCTCTTCTGGTAGTTTTAATATCTTTATCATAAGTATAAAGTTCAATATTATAATCTTGCTTATCTTTTTTCTTCTCTTCATAAGTTTTATTACCAAAAATCATTTTATGAGCTTTCTTATAATCAGCCCCACCATAACCATCATCCATTACTAAATCAAAAATAGCATTAATATTATCTAAAACTTCTTTTCTAGAACGAAAGTTTTTAAGTAAATCTATTTTTATACCCAAATCGGTATCTCTAAAAGTATCATATTTATTTTTAAAAATATAAGGATTAGCATTTCGAAAACGGTAAATGGATTGTTTTATATCACCAACCATATAAAGATTATCGTTAGATATTAAAGAAATAAATTTTTCTTCTATATCAGATGTATCTTGGTACTCATCAACTAATATTTCTTTAAAACTATTAGTAAGCTCTTCTCTTACTTCTTTATTATCTAAAACAACCGAAATAGCCATTTTACTTATATCATTAAAAGTATAGAAGTTATTTTCTCGTTTAAACTTATCAAGAGAATTAGAAAACTCTAACAAAATATTTACAAGTGCAGTAGCATCACTCTTAGTAGATAAAAGTTCTTCTTTTATTTCTTCTTCATCTTTATAAAGCGTTAATTCTTTTAATTCATTGTTAATATCAGTTAATGATTCTTTTAACTTTTTAACTTCTAAAGAAGAATTTCTAGGTAATTGCTTTATCTTATCAACTATACCTAGTCTTATATCATTATAAGTTCTAGCTTCATAAAGCTTAGTAAAATCTTTTTCTAACTCTTCAATATAACTTCCATCTAAATAAAGACTCATTCTTTTAATAATGTCTTTTATATCATTAATCTTTTCTTTTAAAAGATTTACATATTCTAATAGATAAGAGTTAATTTTTTCTTCACTATAGTTATTAACAAGATATTTTTTTAAATACTCGTCTTTATCATACATTAAGTCTAGTTTATTATAAATATTTAAAATATATTCTTTAAGCTTATCATCATCTTTAAGACAAAAATCATTTATTAATTTAAGAAAAGTACTTTTAGGAGATAAATAATTTTTATCCATTATTTCTTCAAGAATTCTTTTCTTTTCAAAATCAATTAAAACTTCATCAGTTATAGATACATCTTTAGTAATATTTAACTTAGTATGATATTTTTTGACAATAGCTAAAGAAAAAGCGTCAAAAGTAGTAATATAAGAACTTTCAATTAAACTAGCTTCTTCTAGCATAGAAGCATCAATTAATTTTTTTCTAATTCGCTCTTTCATCTCAGCAGCCGCAGCTTTAGTAAATGTTAAGATAAGTAATTCATTTATATGACAACCTTCTTTTACTTTTCTTAAAACTCTTTCTGATAAAACAGCCGTTTTTCCAGAGCCAGCCCCTGCCGAAACAATAATATTTTTTCCTTCTAATTGAATAGCTTGTTGTTGCTCCTCTGTCCACATTATTCCACCTCCAAAAAAGATAAATCATCAACTTTTTCTAAGAAAACTGTATCCTTATCCTTTTTAAAGCAAATATCTATGTATTTGCAGTATTTACAAGCATCTTCTTTATCAGCATAATTTTTAGGGTTAATTGGAAACTTAGCTTGTAAAATATCATTTGTCTTTTCATTTATTTCTTTTTCCGTAAATTTTAATAAATTATACATTAGCTCATTAGAAATAACTTTACTCCTATAGTAATAGCCAAAACCTTTCTCATCATAACTTAGGCTTTTTATAAGTTCACTTTTTTGATAAGTAAAATCAAAGTCCTTAAGAGCAGAAATATCATCAGTTGAATAACCATTTAAATAATATCTTTCTTTAACTTCCTTATCTAATTTTTTAGAAAAAGTTGGATAATCAAATAAAATATTTTGGTAATAAATACCTGTAAAGATAGGATTACTAAAAATATTACCATAGTGAATTAAATATAAATAGATAGGTAGCTGCATATGAAGACCATATTTCAAAGGACTAATAGATGTATCAATAGAACCACTCTTATAATCGACAATAGAAAAATAAGTATCATCGACTTTTTGATAAAACATAATTTTATCTATATAACCAACAAATTCAACCGCAATATCTTTTCTTAAAGCAACTTTTACCTCTTGTTCAAAATAATAAGAATCATAACCTGTTAACTGTTCTTGCTTCTTTATAATATCAATTAAGTCAATTAAATCTTTCTTTATGCGAACTAGAAGAACTTTTTCTTTTAAAGATAAATCTCTTTTTTCTAAGTAAGATAAATATTCTTTTTCTAAATCAAAATTATAATTACGATATAAAGATAATATTTTATGATACATATTACCAATAAATTGATAGAAAGCTTCTGTATAACTATTTAATTTTAAAACATTATCTAAATAATACTTAAAAGAACACTCATTATAAGTATTAAGCTTAGTATAAGATAATTTCAAAGGATAATCTAAATGTTTTAAATAAGTATCAGTATTTATTCCCGTAAAAGCATTATCATAAGAAGCATAAGCTATGTCATAATTTGCGACTAACTTATCTAAAAAAGAATCTTTTTTACCATAAAGAGCATAATTATCAAGCATAGTACAAAGACGAATCTTATTATAAATATTTGAATAAGTATAAGTATCTTTTCTAGGTGATTTTTCCTCTAATTTTAACTCATCAATTAGAAATGACTTATAAAAAGTATTAAAAGAAGAAGTTAATTTATAAGAAAGATAAAGATTTTTTATTTTACTTAACAAATATATTAAAGTTAACTTTTCCCTTTCATTTAAGTAAGCTGTTTTATATAAAGAAACTTCGTCTTTAATATTATCTTCAATAAACTCTATATCATTAAAAGTCTTAGGAAGTACATCTTGATTAAAACCTAAAACGAAGACATAATCATCATCACTAAATAAATTATCTAAAGAATTGACAACACTAACAGCTTGAACATATTGTTTAGTAGAAAGTGTTTTCTTTTGTAATTTATCTTTTAAAAGAATATCTTTTTCCCGACAAGAAGGAATTTCTACTAAGTCATTTAAAACACTAATTATTTCTTTATTTATTTTTGGAAAATTATCATTTAATTTATTATTTTTTAAAAAGTCTTGTACAGCTTTTGTCCCATAAATTTTTTCTTTTTTATCTAAATTAAGTGGTATTTCATAAAAAGAAAAAATTTTCCGTAAAAGATAATTATCTTCTTCTAAGACATTATATAGATAAATATTATTAGGTAAAACACCCTTTTTTAAAAGTTCTCTTATTTCTAAAGCCACATAGTTTATTTCCTCTTCAAGACTCTGACATTTAGTAACAGGAATGCTTAAAGTACATTTAGGAACTTCTACTTTATAAGAAAGCATTTCTTCTTCATATTTATCTAAGTCGTAATACCCCTTAACAAGCAATTTTCTAGTAGCAAGAAAATTTTTAAAATTAGGATTAAAAACTAATAAATTATTTTCTAATAATTCTTTCTTTAAATCTTTTAAAAAGTTTAATTTAGGTGACTTATAAGTTTTATTATCATCAATTATATATAAATTATCTAAGTACACATTACAAACAGAAATATCATAGTCATATTTTTGCATTAAGTAAATAAGAGCTTCATTTCTTTTTATTTTAAAAAAGTAATTATCACGAAACTCTTCTTTAGACATAAATTTAATATTTAAAATTTTTTCATCTAAGCCTAGTTCTTTTAAAATTTTTAATCGTAAATTATTAGGACAAACAATTAATAAATTATCTTCTAACATTAAGTATCACCTATTACCATTATAGAACAAAGAGATAAATAAAGCAAAAAAAGAAGTAGTTTTACTAGTACCAATTTTTAACTACTTTCTTAAAATATTAAGTTTATATTACTTATTTTACAGCTAAGACGAGACGAGAACCAATATCACCATAGTTGCCACCATCTGCTGCTCCTGTTGCTCTTTCGAAATAAAACTGACTTGCTAATACACCATCATCATAACGGTCACTTCTAAGAAACCACGGATATGATGCATCAGCAAAATATGCCGTATCAAAATACCACGCATTATGGTTAAAATCCCAACCTTGTCTTTCGTAATACTTATAAAAAGGTCCAACTTCACCTGTACAGTCACCAAGAATTCTTTTACTATATGAATCTATTTCACTGTCACTAGCGTATTTATCGAAATATTGTGTTTTAGCTAAATCAGATTCTGTTAGACCACTCTCTATTCCAATATAATTTCTAATTCCATAATTCTCAACATATCCTGCCACATATTCTGATGTTCCACCACTCATATCATATATTCCTGTTATATTTCCTGTTGTTGAGGCTAAATAGCCAGTTAATGTATTATAAGGTTGCGTTTTATCTAGTGTTGTTCCCGATTCTCCTTTATAAGAGCCTTGATTAGTATTTGTGGCAGCAGAATAACCAGTAATATAGTTTTCATTGTTATTTATATTTACTTCATTAGCTATCCCATATATTGAATGTGATAGATAGGCTACTGCTCCCCACTCTGTATTTTTTATCATATGAGAATCTAAATTTCTTTTATAGTTAAACATAGTATTCCAAAATGTTCCTACTGTTACACTTCTCCAAGAAGTAACATTTGGTTTTACAACAATATTATTTTCATTACCACCAATTTCAAATTTTCCTACCCATAAACCATTTACATCAAATGCAATAAAAGCTGGATGAGTGTAATATAAACCCACTTCTTGTTTAGTTGATGGAGATGTATTTTTATTTTCAAACATAACATCTATTATTTGCTTTTTTCCCTTAATTTGATAAATAGAATTAATTTCATTTTGAGCATTAACATAATTTTCTTGATAACCATCATAGTTGCCTAAATCCCATATCTTATAGCTATATCTTGGTATCCAAACAAAGTATGACTCGATATCTTTTTCTAAAATAGTATCGCCTGTTTTATATTGTTTACTTGGTTTCTTTACTAAAATTACAGCATTCGCCCATTTCTTTTCTTCATACTTATACCAGGGTGTGTAAAGGTTAGCGTATTTCACTGTGCCTTTAGAATCTAATATTACTGGTATCATTCCATCTCCTAATACTGGGTCTGCCCCATTTAAAATATCTTCAGTATAAATGGTATCCTGTTCACCAGACAAATCTTTATATTTTTTATATAGCTCATCTATTGAATTTTGGACATTATCATAACTACCATTACTATTTTCATTATTATAACTAACTTCTTTACTGTCTATTATAGTAGACACTGCATAAACAGAGATACTTCCTACTATAAGCATCCCCGTTAAAAGACATAATAAATATTTGTGAAAACTTTTCTTTTTCAAATTTTTCACCATCTTTTATCAACATTCTTTATT
>CANRQG010000046.1 GCA_947632735.1 uncultured Bacilli bacterium
GGAAAAGCTATGTTTTGTGGTGGCTTTTCTTTTTTGCACAATTTTTTGTGAAAAGTTTTTCTTGACAATACCCATCCGGGGGGGGGGGTATATTTTTATTAAGAAAAAATAAGAGATGTGCAAAAAAGTGGGTGGAAAAAGATGAAGACAAATGCCAAAATAATACTTGGTATAATAGTAGCTGTTTTACTTTCTACAGTTTCTTGTTATGCATTAGCACAAAACTTGATTAATAGTAAAGATGTAGTCTATGAAGATAATTCAAATTTAGTTGCGGATAATGTGCAAGATGCAATAGATGGGACTTGTTCGAAGATAGACACACGATTATCTATTATTGAAGATAAGTTGTATACAGTTAAGGATATGACAATGGATAAAAATTTTACATCTTCGAGAGAACTTTCATATACAGGAATTACTATAGATTTTCCAGCTAATTCGATGTGTAGTATTTCAGTTATAGCAAACTGGGCATTTGCTTGTCCAAAAGTAGTTGCCTTAAGTACGAGCGCTAGTGATTTGAGAGCTTCCACTACTCAAGCTATTGATGAGGGTGACCAACATAATTTTGGTAAAGTGGAATTAACAGTTAATAGAAGATTTACTAAAGCAACTACTTATTATGTTTGGGCTCAATATGATATGGCTGCTTCAAATGATATTATCGTTAATGGTTGGTGTGCCACTAAATATAAATAATTTATTACTTTAAAGTTTTCTCTAGTAGCTTTATGTTATTGATTATACGTTTGACAAATAAAATATTTTGTTATAGTATAAGACATAAAAGTGAAAGGAAAACTATTTTTATGGGTGAAAATATTGGGGACTTATTGATAAAGAAGTAGGAATGAATGCAGTTATAGATAATGGTTTTTCTCATTATATTTATGAATTTGCTCAAAATGTAGAGGGCGCAAATAAAGAAAAATTAACAAATGCGATTATAAATACTAAGAATACTTATTATTTACCAATATAAGATGCGAAATTTGAAAAAAATTTAGTTAATGAAGAAAAACAATATTGTAAGAAAGATGTTAAAGGACCAAAGAAAAAAATTCTTACTAGAAAGAATAATAAAAATTAGTAGTTTCTTATAATAAAATAGAAGGGAAAGAAAAAATATATGATTGAAAATGTTTATAAAATAATACTAAAAGATTTTTATAAGTTTTTAAAGTTAGTACAATTAGGGATTATTGATAAAGAACTGGCTACAAGAGCTGTTATAATCAGTGGTTCTGCTCGCTTTATCTATAAATTTGCTGCAAACGTAGAAGGTGTAGATGTAGAGAAATTGACAGATGCGATTATAGAGGCTGGAAATATTGAATATATCTATCTATTTGCTAGGGATGTGAAAGGCGTAAATAAAGAAAAAATAACAAACGCAGTTATAGATACTCAAAATGCTAAGTACATATATTTCTTTGCTTCTTATTTAAAAGGTTTGGATATAGAAAAATTGCAAGATGCAATAGCTGAAAGTAACGATGCAAGATATATTTATGCTTTTGCTAAAAATATAAAAGGTGCGGATATAGAAAAATTACAAGAGGCAATAGTTTATACTATAAATTTGCAGTATATTTATGAATTTGCTAGGGATATTAAGGGTGCCAATATAGAGGAGTTGCAAGATAAAATTATTGTAATGCAAAATGCAGAATATATTTATGAATTTGCCAAAGAAATAAAAGGAGCAAATGTAGCAGAGTTAGAAAATGCAATAATTGAAACAAAAAATGTAGAATATATTCTTCTTTTTGCTGAACACGTAAAACGAGCAAATAAAGAAAAATTAAAAGAATTAGCAGTTAGAATTAAAGAAGATATTAGTCCTGAAGAAAAAGCTTTATCAGAATTAATAGAGTTATTAGAAGAGGAGAAGGTTGAAGATATTTTAAACAATAAAGATAAATTTTCTAAATTATTTATTGATGAAGAGGAAGAAGTTAATAGAGAAGAGACAAAAATGTTAATTAAAGCAAGTGATGAAGGTTAGTAATAAAATGTTTTGTTATATGAATGATGCAATTTGAAAGGAAAGATAATTTTATGAATAAAAATATTGAAGACTTATTACAAGAATTAGATTTTTGCCAATTCTTAAAATTAATAGAATTAGGAATTATTGACAAAAAATTAGGAACAGAAGAGGTTATAAAAGCCAAAAATTCTCGTTGTATTTATGAATTTGCTACTTCCGTAAAAGGGGTAGATGTAGCGAAATTACAAGATGCAATAATCGCAACAGAAAATCCTCATTATATCTATTTTTTTGCTAAAGATGTAGATGGTGCTGATATGGAAAAAATGACTAATGCGATTATTGAAACTCGAGATGTACCACATATTTATGAATTTGCAAAAGGAGTAAAAGGTGCAAATATAGAAAAATTAACAGATGGAATGATTAATACTCAATGTGAGGAATTTATTTATAAGTTTGCTAGGGATGTAAAAGGAGCAGATATAGCAAAACTAACTGATGCAATTATAAAAAATTCAAATAAGGAAAATGCAGCATATATTTATGATTTTACTAGACACGTAAAAGGAGCAGATATAGCAAAGTTACAAGATGCAATAATTGCAACACAAAATCCTTATTATATCTATTTTTTTGCTAAAAATATAGATGGTGCTAATATAGAAAAACTAACTGATGCAATAATCGCAACTAAATATGAAGCATATATTTATGATTTTGCTAGAGAAGTAAAAGGAGCCAACATAGCAAAGTTACAGGATGCGATTAAAGAAAATGCAGTGTTTATTTATGACTTTGCTAGAGATATAGATGGAGCCAATATAGAAAAATCACAAGATGCACTTGTAAAAACCAAAGATGCTCGTTGTATTTGTGAATTTGCTAAAAATATTAAAAGAGCCGATATAGAAAAATTACAAGATGAAATTATAAAAATTAAAGATGCTCACTGTATTTATGAATTTGCCAAAAATATAGATGGTGCCAATATTGAAAAACTAACTGGTGCGATTATTGAAACACAAGATGCATACTGGATATGTGAGTTTGCTAGAAAAGTAAAAGGAGTAAATTTAGATAAACTAACAAAAGGAGTTATTGCTTCACGAAATGAAGAACTTATTTCTCTCTTTACTGAATGCATAAATAGTATAAATGGAGAAAAAGCCAAAAATGTTACAGATGAAACTAAAGATGAAATTTATGTTAATCCTGAAGAAGATACTTTATCAGAATTAATATGGTTATTAAATGAACAGAAGTTTGAAGATATTGTGAACAATAAAGATAAATTTTCTAAATTATTTGTTGCTGGAGAGCAAGAAGTTAGCAAAGAAAATCTAAAAATATTAGTTAAAGCAAGTAATGAAGGTAAGTAGTAATTTTGGTATATGATATGATGTAATTTGAAAGGAAAAGAATTTTATGAATAAAAATATTGCAAAGATAATAGTAGAAGATTTTGATAGACTTTTAAAGTTGATGGAATTAGGAATTATTGATAAAGAAATGGTGACAAAGACTATTGTAAATAGTAATTCTGCTAGTCTTATTTATGGTGCTGCTCAAATAGTAAAAGGTCTAGATGTAGAAAAACTCACTGATGCAATTGTAAAAACACAATATGCTTATTATATCTATCAATTTGCTAGAGATATAGAAGGTGCTAATATAGAAAAACTCACTGATGCAATTGTAAAATCTAAAAACGTTCAATATATTTATGAATTTGCTAGGGATATAAAAGGAGCCGATATAGAAAAATTAACCGATGCAATTATAAAAGTTTCAAATAAAGAAGATGCAGAATGTATATATGAATTTGCGAGTAATGTAAAAAATGCCAATATAGAAAAATTACAAAATGCGATTATTGGGACACAAAATGCAAAATTCATATATCAATTTGCTATAAGTAAAAATATAGAGGGTACTGATGTAGATAAATTAACTGATGGAATCATTGCGACTAAAGATGCAAAATACATATACCACTTTGCTATAAGTAAAAACATAGAAGTTGCTGATGTAGATAAATTAACCGATGGAATTGCTGCAACTAAAGATGCAATGTATATTTGTGAATTTGCTAGAAATATAGAAGGCGCCAATATAGAAAAATTGCAAAATGCAATAGTGGCTAGTGGAAATGCAGAATATATTTATTGCTTTGCTGGTTCTATAGAAGGTGCTGATGTAGATAAATTAACCAATGCAATTATCACAACTAATTATGCAGAATATATTTATTACTTTGCTAGATATATAAAAGGTGCAGATATAGAAAAATTAACGAATGCAATTACGAAAACTAAAAATGCAGAGTTGATTTTTAATTTTGCTAAAAATGTAAAAGGAGCCAATATAACAAAGTTAGAAGATGCAATAATTGCGTCACAAAATGAAAAGTTTATTATTCTTTTTGCTGAATGCATAAAGGATGCAAATACAGAGAAATTAAAAAATGTAGTAGCTGAAACTAAAGATGAAAATCATTTTAGTTCTGAAGAAAGAACATTTTTAGTATTAATGGATTTATTAAAAGAACAGAAGTTTGAAGACATTTTGAACAATAAAGATAAATTTTCTAAATTATTTATTGATGAAGAGGAAAGTAGTAAAGAAGAGCCAAAAGTATTTGTTAGGAAAAATAAAAAATGTGAGAACTAGCTTTATATCGTTTGATATAGAGTTTTTTTCTTGACATATTTTATTAATTATTTATAATATATAGCTAAGTTTATATAAATTGGGGTGTACTATGAGAATATGCTTTGTTAATGAAGAATATCCGGAAGAAACTAATTTTGGTGGAATAGCGACATATCAAAAATTAATGTGTGAAGAATTAGTTAGACAGGGTCATACTGTTTATGTTGTTTGTAGAGGTCTAAAAAAGTCATATACTTATAGAGAAAATGGTGTGATAGTTTATAGAATATTTGTTAAAGATTTTAAAAATAAAACCTTCGCAAGTATTATTTATCGAAAGAAAATAAAAAATATACTATTAAATCTACAAGACAAATTAGATATTATAGAAACACCTGATTGGGGTGCCAATACAATTTATTTTGAAAAATATAGAAAAGTGCCATTAGTAGTAAGATTACATACACCACTTAAAATATGGTTAAAATATAATAAAAATACACTTGATAGAGAAAAGAGAAAAATCTTAAAATGGGAAGATAAGATATTAAGAGTTAGTGATAGGATAACTAGTTGCTCTTGTATATTGAAAAATATTGTTAAGGATGAATATAACTTAAGTAAGGATATAACTGTTATACCTAATCCTGCGAATACGAAGGATTTTTACCAAGATAGCAGTATTGAAAAAGAAAATTTGTTATTGTTTGTTGGTAGTTTGGAAGAAAGAAAGGGAGTTTTTGTTTTAGCTAAAGCTTTGAATGAGATTTTTAATAAGTATCCTAAAATGAAGTTTATGTTTATAGGTAAAGATACTAATCGAAATAAATATAATATTTCTACTAAAGAGGTATTATTAAAGATAATAGATAAAAAATATCATAATAGAGTAGAATTCCTTGGTCAAATTAAAAATAGTTCATTAAATTATTACTTTAATAAAGCCGCTATTGCAATATTTCCATCTTTATTTGATAATTTTCCATATGTTGTTTTAGAAGCAATGGCAACAGGTATTTATATTGTTGGTAGTAAAAATTCTGGTATGGTTGATATGTTAGATGATGATAGTGCTATTTATGAAACAGGTAATTATAAGAGTTTAGTCGAAAAGATAATTGCCAAGTACAATGATTTTTTAGGCACCAAAATAAACTCAAAAAATATAGAAAGAGTTAATCTTTTTAATGCTAAACTTATTTGTAAAAAAATGGTAGACTTATATAGGGATACAATAAAAAAATATAATCAAGATATTATTTCCAAGAATATTCTAGAAGAAGTTTTAAGTAATGTAACTAGTGATAATAAAATTTTATTTTATAAAAGAGAGTATGCTGGTGTTGCGAACTATGTTTATAGAGTTTATACTAGAAGATGCAAATACATTATAAAGAAATATATTTATGATTATGACTATGATTTAGCTAATGTACTTTATGATACATATCAAAAAGAAGGTATTGAAATAATAAGACCTTTAAATAGTAAAATTATTAATTATAAAGAGTTTAGCTATAATATTTTTGAATATAAAAAAGTTAGTCATTTTAAGAGAAACTTTTCTCAAGATTATATTAAAAGATTATTAACTTGTAATAGAAAAGTGGATATTAAGGATACTGTTACTGCTAAATGTAATAAGTACTATTTGTATTTAAAAAATAATCAAAGTAATTTAGTAATAAGAGATGAAGTTAATGATATTATTTCTTTATATGAAAAGATAAGTAATAATAAGTTATTTAAGGAGCAATATATTAATCACGGAGATATTTCTTTAGATAATGTTATTTATTCTAGGGGTAAGTATTATATTATAGATTTTGATGAAGTAAATGTAAGTTCTTTTTTATATGACTTTGCTGTTGTTATTATTAAGCTTTGTGTTAGAAATGATAAGATTAATATGCAAAAATATAATTATTTTAAGGAAGAAGTTAAGAAAAGATATAGTGAATATACTGATTTTGATTTTTATATTTCTATTAAATATTATTTGTGTAAAATACTACTTGAAAAGTTTTATTTCTATGGAATTGGTAAGATAGATTTATTTTCTAAAGAGCAAAAAAGGGATAATTTTGTTAAATATATAAAGATATTAGAGTCATTTGATAAGGAGGAAAAGTATGAGTAATTGTAGAATGCTTGCGATTATGGGACCATCAGGAGCTGGTAAAACAACTTTAGCTAATAATTTAGTTGAGCGTTTAGAGCTTGCTATCCCGAGACATTGTACAACAAGAGCGCCTAGAGACGATGATATGGTTGATTTTTATCGCTATCTTACTCATAGTGAGTTCGAAGAGTATTTTCAGCTAAAGAAGTTTCTTCTTTGGTCGGGTGATGGTCCAGAGATAAGAAAAGAATATGGTAATTTTTATGGCATTTTAAAGGAAGATTGTCTTAGTAGTTTAGAAAAAAGTGATACAATTATATTGTTTACATCTTATAAAGATATAGATAGATTAGTTAGTTTGAAAGCTGCTGGTATTTCTATTCGGATAATCAATTTGACTTTTAGAAATATAGAAGCGGGTGTAAGAGACAGACTCATTGGTAATACGGAAAGAAATCATACTTTTAGGGATATTAATAGTAGGATATATAATGCTTTATTAGATGATAAGAATTATAGAAAAAAACTAGATAGATATGCAGATATTACTATTTTTACGGATGTATTTGATACAGAAGATACTTACCAGGAAGTAGCTAAAAGGTTGATAAAAAAGTAATAAGGAGGATGTATGGAATATTGGGATTTATATGATAGAGATAGGAATAAATTATCGAAGGTAGTTAAAAGAGGAGATAAGCTTTTAGATAATGAATATCATCTTGTTATTAATGCGTGGATAAGAAATAAAAAGGGTGAATTTTTAATAACGCAAAGAGCTTCTAATAAGAGTCATCCTTTGATGTGGGAATGTACTGGAGGTTCGGCACTTAAGGGCGAGAGTTCTCTTGATGCAGCAGTTAGAGAGGTAAGGGAAGAGTTAGGAATAGATGTTTCTAAAAGTAAGGCTAAGTTAATTGGTTCTACTACGAGGTATTATAAAAATTGCCCAGATATATTAGATGTTTTTCTTTTTGAAAGTGATGTTTCTATAGAAGATGTTTTCTATCAAGAAGAGGAAGTAAGTGACGCTATGTGGGCTAGTGTTAATAAGATAAATGAATTATTTAATGAGGGTAAATTTGAAGCTAATGCTTTTTTCTCTAGGGTGTTATCTTTAAATGAAAAGGTATATTATATTGGTTTTAACGCTAATAACGCTATTTGTAATGAAAACTTTTTTAGTGGTTCTATTAGTCTATATCCTAATAAGGAAAAGGGAAACATTTATTACTCTCATAAATTTGTAGAAGATACTAAAAGTTCATTATTTATGGATAAGTATAAAAAATATATTTATGATAATTGTAGAAAAATTCAAGATAAAGACAAGAATGTTAGGTTTATTTGCTTTAATGAAAAAATTCGTAATTTATGTAAAGATATGAATGATATTAATGTACTTAGTTTTAATGATAAAGATTTATTAAAAACTTTAAATAATAAATTTAAAGTTAGAGATTTATTAAAAGATGAAGTTTCATTAATTGATTATTTCTTTGCATCAGGGAAAGAGTTAGATTATGATTTAATAAAAAAGAAAGTAGGAGCTTGCAAATTCGTACTGCAGGGAGAAGTTGGAGCTGGTGGAGATAATACTTATTTAATAGAAAATAAAAGTGATTTATTAAGAATAAGTGATAAAAGTCTTAATTATTGTATATCTAAGTATATTAAGCATATTCCACTAAATATAACTTTGATTATTGGAGAGTATGAAACTATTTATTTACCTATTTCAGCACAGTTAATAGCTTTAACTGATAAGAAGTATAAGTATGTAGGAGCTGATTTTGTTTATCCAGATAATCTTTCTTTAGAGATAAAGGAAAAAATTATTTCTGATAGTAAAAAAATTGCTTCAATAATGAAAAAAATGGGATATAGAGGTATCTTAGGAATTGATTTTATATTATCTTCTGATAATAAGTTATACTTTATGGAGATTAATCCAAGATTTCAAGCTTCTTCATTTTTAATTAGTTTGTATTTACAAAAATATTGTAGTATGGATATTGCTGAACTTCATTATTTAGCAGCTACTAAGAGAAAAATTGGTGGTATACATTTAGATAAGATAGAGAAAAGCTTTTTGAATTGCAACGAAGAACAGGAATTTGCAGATTTTAGTGATTATCAAGTAATTGATAATGGTTATTTTAAGGAGAATAATACATCATATTATCGAAAAGTTTTTAATCGTTCTATTTTATTAAATAAAATATTTGAGAATATTGATTAATTGTTGTATAATAGTTGATGTTTTTAGGGTTACTTTGATGGAGGTGTTGGTATGGTTTATGATAGAGATTATGAAGAGAAAAATTTAAAAGAAGTATTAGAAAAGTATAAAGAAGTAATTGAAGATTTATCTTTACAACTTAAGTCTTTAAATAACAAGCAGACGGTTGATTATGATGTTTTATATGATATGATAAGAAAATGTGAAAATAAGTTAAGGATAACTAAAGAGGGGCTTAATAAACCGTATTTTGCGAGAATAGATTATAAGGATGAAAAGGAAGATAAAGAGGAAGTTTGTTATATAGGAAAAGTTGGAGTATCTGATTTTGACCATAATATTGTTACTGTTGACTGGAGAGCGCCAATAGCTTCTTTATATTATGATAGTAATATAGGAGAGGCATCATATAAGGCTCCTGATGGTATAAGAAAAGGAGTTTTATCATTAAAAAGGCAATATGATATTGAAAAGGGAGAATTAATTAGTTTTAATGATGTTGATACTGTTTCTAATGATGAGATATTAAGACCATATCTAGATGTAAATGCCGATAATAGATTAAAAAATATAGTAAGTTCAATTCAAGAAGAACAAAATAGAGTAATTAGAAAAGATTTAAGTGATAATGTTGTTATTCAGGGGGTGGCTGGTTCTGGTAAGACAACAGTTGCTTTGCATAGAATTGCTTATTTAGCTTATAATCATAGAGATAAAATAAAATCAGATAGATATATGGTTATTGGACCTAATAAAGTATTTATGAATTATATTTCTTCAGTTTTACCTGATTTAGATGTTACTGATGTTTTACAACTAACTTATGAAGAATTTGTTAAGAGATTCTTACAGGAAGATTTAATAATAGAAGATTTAGGTAAGACTAAGGGAAGTTTTAATATAAATAAATATAAGATGTCAATGCAGTATAAGAATGATATTAATAATTATGTTCTTTCTTTAGATACAGAACAGGTAGTTCCTAAGAAGGATTTTGAAGTAAAGGGCTTTAATATATTATCACAAAAAACTGTTGCTAAAATATATGATGAAATAGATGATGAGTTTTATACAAATTTGGAAGAAAAGATAGAAAGATGCATTTTTATGATAACTTCTTTATTACGTGACAGGGAAGAAGTTATTCTTGATTCTTTATTAAAGCAGTATAATGAGAAAATGTCTCATACTAAGAATGAAGCTGAAAGAATGAAATTAAATAAGACTTATCAAGAGGTAAAACAAGAATTAGCTAATACTTGTTTTGGTACTTCTTTAAAGAAATATTTTACTTTTAGAAATAAAAAAGTATCTACACTATATAATGAATTTTTAGATAATTATAGTAAATTTGGTAATCAGGATGCTGTTTTAGAAGTTAAAAATAGTATTTTTAAAGCAAAAGAAAAGTTTACTTATGAAGATTTAGCTGGCTTATTATATTTAGGTTATAAAGTTAAGTCTTCAAGGGATTATAAAAAGTATAGGCATACTATTATTGATGAAGCTCAAGATTATGGAGATTTAAATTTTTATGCATTAAAAAAGATTTTATCTGCTAGTTCTTTTAGTATATTTGGAGATTTAGCTCAATCTATTTATGATTATAGAAGTATTGATAATTGGGAGAATGTTATTAGTGAAGTATTTTCTAGCGACTGCAACTTAGAGTATTTATTGAAGAGTTATAGAACTACAATAGAAATAATGAATTCTGCTAATGAAGTTTTAAGTTATATGGGACTAAAAACTGCTGAGCCTGTTATTAGACACGGTGAAGAAGTAAGAATTATAAAAATTGATAAAGATTATTATAAAGAGCTTTTAAAAAGAATAGAGGAATTAGAAAAGAAAAATTATGAGTCTATTGCTTTAATAAGTAGAAATGAAAAGTTATCTCACGAGATTAAAGATGGTTTAGAAAAGAATGGTAAAGTTATAAATGAGATAACTAATAATAATCAGGAATATAATGGTGGTATATGTTCTGTTTCTAGCTCTTTGGCTAAGGGCTTAGAATTTGATGCTGTTATAATTACTGATGCTTCAGAGGATAAATTTTCTTCTAGTAATATGACCGATATGAAAAATTTATATGTTAGTATGACTAGACCATTACATCAATTAGAGATACTTTATAATGGTGAGTTGACAAAGCCACTTCAAAAGTGTTTAAAAAAGTAACTGTGTGTTGCTTTTTTTATACTTTGTATAAACTTTTTCTTGACAATACCACCCTGGGGGGGGGGTATTATTTTATTAGGAAAATAATAAGAATTGTGCAAGAAA
>CANRQG010000047.1 GCA_947632735.1 uncultured Bacilli bacterium
ATTATTTTGCTAGTTTTTTAAGCTATGAAGAAGACCAAAAATTCTTAAGGAACTCATATATCAGTGAGGGCGAAAGAATAGGTAAGAAACAGGGTATAGCAATAGGTGAGAAGCACGGAATAGAAAACACGCAAAAACAAATTGCTAAATCAATGCTCCAAGATGGCTTTACCGTAGCTCAAGTATCAAAGTATACAAAGCTCCCTGAAAGTAATATTTTATCTCTATAAAGCAAGAACAAAGCTTCTTGTTTTTTTCTTAAGTAAAAAATGTCATATTATGTCGAACGAAACTTTTATCTACTTTTGTCGAATAACTAGAATTATTTATCTATTTAGTATATTATTTTCCAAGAGAGGTGATTCAAATACTAAATATTTCTACAAATGTAATAAAAGGAATTATGTTTATCAATTTAGAAGGTAATTTAAATAATGAAACTTTTTCTGACTTAGAAAATAATATAAATTATCTT
Organism: uncultured Bacilli bacterium; assembly: GCA_947632735.1. Taxonomy (GTDB): domain Bacteria; phylum Bacillota_I; class Bacilli_A; order RF39; family UBA660; genus CANRGD01. The sequence goes on from CANRQG010000047.1 coordinate 476, forward strand.
TTATATAAACAAAATATGCACTATTTTATAATTGACTTTAATAACGTTAATTACATAGATACCAAAACATTTAAATTAATTCAAAATAAGCTAGTTGAAATATTTCTTTCTTGTGGAAAAGTTGCTTTATGTGGCTTAAATAACTTTTCCTTAAAAAAATACTGTTGTCGCGATAATATCGTATTCAATAATTTATTCGATGCCCTAAATCATTTTTACATATAAGGAGGAATATGCAAGAACTATTAGATTATGAAGGTTTAATATATAGTATTATCAATAAATATACCAAAAAATTCGACAAAGATGATTTATTTCAAGTAGGTATGCTTGGTTTAATAGAAGCCTATAAAAATTATAATTCTTCTTTCAATACCAAGTTTTCTACCTATGCCTATTATTATATATTAGGTGAAGTAAATAACTATATTAGAAATAGTAGTAGTCTAAAAGTAAGTAAAGATTTAATAAAATTAAGCCGTAGTATTTTAAAAGCAAGAGAAATAATGCAACAAAAATTAGAAAGAGAACCCACTAATTTAGAAATTGCCCTCTTTTTAGAGATCGATGAAAGCAAAGTAAATGAAGCTCTTGAAGCAACTGAAATAGTTAGTAGCCTAGACTATGAAGAAAGCACTTTATATAACTCCATAAAAACGGAAGAAAATTCATTAAATGCTGACATTCTTGACTTAAAAGAGGCTCTAAAAGAACTTTCTGAAGAAGAAAGAAAATTAATTTTAGCTAGATATTATCAAGAACTAACGCAAAGTGAAACAAGTAAAGAATTAGGTATAAGCCAAGTTCAGGTATCCAGAAAAGAAACGAAAGTTTTACAAAAATTACGAGTAAAATTACAAAATACTTAGGAAACTAGGTATTTTTTTGTCTTATTTGTTTCATATTAGTAATGGTGAAGAAAATGAAAAATTTAAAGTATGAACGTATTGCGAATAATCATAAGCCAAAAGAAAAAAAGAGTAAAAATGCCTTAATGGCTTTTTTATCAGGAGGCTTTTTAGGTTTGGTCGCCGAGTTTCTCATTAACTTTTATAGTAATTGTTTTTCCTTATCAAGAAATACAGCCTCAACTTTAATGGTTGTAACTTTTATTTTTATTGCTAGCCTATTAACGGCTCTAGGAGTTTTTGATAAGTTAGTAAATCATTTTAAATGTGGCCTATTAATTCCCATAACTGGTTTTGCTCATTCGATGACTAGTAGTGCTATGGACTATAAAAAAGAAGGCCTAATCTATGGAATAGGAATGAATATTTTTAAACTATCAGGTTCCGTAATTCTCTATGGTGTAGTCTCAGCTTGGTTTTTCGGAATGATTAGATACTTTATAGGAGGTGCCTAATGACCTTTAAATATGATAATGTTTATCTAAAAGAAACTGCAACCATCGCTGGGCCTTATGAAAAAAAGGGACCCTTAAAAAAATACTTTGATAAGACCTATAAAGACTTATATTTTGGTGAGGCATCCTTTGAGTTAGCGGAAATTAAACTAGTAAAAGATGCTCTCATAATGCTTCTAAAGAAAGCCTCTTTAACTAAAAATGATATTGACCTAGTAGTTGGAGGAGATCTCCTTAATCAAATAACTGCTACTACTTATGGAAGTTGTAATGTTGGTAAATCTTTTATCGGCATTTATGGCGCGTGTAGTAGTAGCGTTTTAGCGATGATAGTTGCCGCTAACTTTATTGAGACCAAAAGAATAGATAACGCCATTACCCTAGTATCTTCTCATAATATGAGTAGTGAAAAACAGTTTCGTAATCCAACTGAATATGGTTCCTTAAAACCAGATAGTGCTACTTTTACCGCAACAGGGGCGGCATCTTGTCTACTTACTAGTAATAAAACTGATATAAAAATTGAATGTGCTACTTTAGGTAAAATAATCGATATGGAACAAAATAATCCTAATGATATGGGCAAAGTTATGGCTCCCGCTGCTATAGAAACATTAAAAACACATTTTACAGAAACAGGACGCACTCCTAAAGACTATGACCTGATAGTAACAGGAGATTTAGGCCGTTATGGCAAAGAAATAGTAAAAGATTATATGTTAAATGAATATAAAATAAACCTCGAAGATAACTATAATGATTGTGGCGTTATGCTCTATGATTTAGCTCTACAAAAAGAAGTAAAAGCTGGAGGTTCAGGACCAGCTTGTAGTGCTTTAGTAGCGTTTTCCTATATTTATAGTCTTCTAAAAGAAAAAAAACTAAAAAAAGTTTTAATTGTCGCAACAGGAGCTCTATTTTCGCCAACCCTAATTTATCAAAAAGAAAATATTTATTCTATAGCCCACGCTATTAGTTTGGAGGTGGTTTAATGCTATATTTTAATTCCTTTCTATTTTGTGGCTTTATATGTTTAATAGGAGAATTAATATTAGATAATAGTAAATTAACTACTGGTCATATAACTAGCTTATTCGTAGTAATAGGAGCCTTCCTAGATACTTTTGGTATTTATGATTTTATCATAAAAAAAGTAGGAGGAGGTTCCCTAATACCTATAACTAGCTTTGGTCATTCCTTAATTCACGGAGCTTTAGCTAAAACTAACTCAATGGGTATTATCGGCATATTTATGGGTATGTTTGATTTAACCGCCACCGGCATAACCGCCGCCATTATCTTTTCCTTTTTATTTGCTTTGATATTTAAACCCAAAAATTAATTTTCTACCGATAGCTTTATAATTAACTCCATATCATCGTCTTTAGCGATGATATTTTTATGTAGTTCTCCACACTTTTCACATTTATAAATAATCTTATAAGTATCTCTAAATTTTTCAATTCCAATAGGTTTTAAAAGACCTAAACAAGTATTTTTTCTATCTCCTGGTAAGATATCTATATGTTTTGAATATAAACAATAAGGACAATGGTCTCTAGCTGTATAATTTAAAGTTTTTACCTCTTTTCCACAGTTTTCACAAATAAATTCTTCATCTTTCATAGTAAACTTTTTCATAAATTACACCCAATAACTAGTATATAGTAGTTTGTTAATTTTTTCAAATGTGATATAATTTAATAGTCGGATGTGTTATTATGAATATAGAATTTAAAATAAATGAATTTTCAGGTCCCTTAGATTTATTACTTCATTTGATAAAAGAATCAAAAATGGATATTATGAATATCGAAATAGAAGAGATAACTAAACAGTATATGGATTATCTTGCTTTACAAGAAAAAATGAATTTAGAAATAGCTAGTGAATATTTAGTAATGGCTTCAGAATTATTAGAAATAAAATCTAAATTATTACTTCCAAATGAAAAAGTAGAAGACGATGAAGAAAGTGACCCTAGAGAAGAGCTTGTAAACAGATTAATTGAATATGAAGCTTATAAAGAAATAACTAAAGTTCTTCATAATAAAGAAAATTTACGTAGTGAGATTTATACTAAGGCTCCTGAAAATGTTAAACAATATATTGATGAAAATAAAGAAATTAACTGTGATGTATCTTTAGATGACTTAATAGAAGCTTTTAAAAAGTATCTGCAAAGAAAAAAAGAAAATGAACCTTTAAAGACCAAAGTTACCGTTAATGAAATAAGTGTTTCATCAAGACGTTATGATATAAAAAAAGTTTTAGCTAAGAAAAAAAGAGTATCATTTTTCGAATTGTTTCCTATTGTAAGTAAAGAATATGTTGTCGCCACTTTTTTAGCTATTCTAGAAATGGCTAAATCAAAAGAATTAGTTATTAAGCAAGAAGGAACTTTTGAAGAAATAATTTGTGAGGTGCCAAATGAAAAATAAAGCTATTTTAGAAGGGTTACTGTTTGTAGTAGGTGAAGATGGTTTAAGCCTAGAACAGATAATGGATGTTTTAGATATAACTTTAGAAAATGCTAAAGAGCTAATTAAAGAATTAAAAGTTGACTATGAAAATGCTGAACGTGGTCTAAGAATTGATTTTTTAGGAAATAAATTCAAGTTAACCACAAAGTATGAACACCGTGAGTATTATCAGAAACTTCTTTTAAATCCAGAAACTAATACCCTAAGTCAAGCTGCTCTAGAAACCTTAGCTATAATTGCCTATAATGAACCTATTACTAGAGTTCAAGTTGATACCATAAGAGGTGTTGGTTCAAAAGATATTATCAGAAAATTAATTGCCAAAGGCTTTATCAAAGAAAATGGACGTAGTGATTTACCAGGAAGACCAATTCTTTATGAAACTACTTCTGAATTTTTAGATTATTTCGGTCTTGCGACCATTGATGATTTACCTGATATGCGTGATTTTTTAGAAGAAAACATTTCTGATGAAGAGGAAGAAACGGACTTATATAATTCTAAGTACGTAGAATAAATAATTAAAAAATATTGTTTTTAAATTGAAGATTTGTTATAATCTTCTTGTACTTGCTCGTATGGCGGAATTGGTAGACGCGGTAGACTCAAAATCTACTTCTAGCAATAGAGTTCCGGTTCAAGTCCGGATACGAGCACCAAATTAGATAATAAAATTGTGCTTTAAGCCTCTTTTTTATATATCAGGAATGTGTGAGGAGGAGTAAATAATGGATAAAGAGTTTAAAAATATTGATGAAGAATATAGTTATTATAGTAAGCTATATTATGAAAAGTTTGGAAGAAAAGCATTCATTGCTAACCCAGGTGGAACAAAGGAAAAAACTATTGAAGCTATAAAAAAATCCTTAGAAGCAAATAAAGATTTATTAGGCGAAATATTTTCTCCTGATAAAGATAACTTATATTAAAAAGTTATTTCCAAAAATAGGCTTATTAAATAACCAAACTCAAAATAAAGTAGCGCGAAAAGGGTTACTTTTCTTTTTGAATTTATGTATAATAAAAAGTGATTACTTCCTAAATAATAAAACTTACTGCAAGCTAAAAATACCCATAGTAGATATAAACCATTCAACGTCCTTATGATGGACTTTTTTACCAAACTCCAAAACTATAACCCCGATTATCACTAAATAGATATTGAAGAGTACTTATATAAGAAAAACTTATCAAAAAGACTAATTAAAAATTAACTATCTAAAAAGATTAGGAGGCAACAATGCTATACTTAACAAATAAAGACCAGACAATAGTTGAAAATAGTTATCGTAATTTTTTAGAGTCGCTCAAAAATAATCTAACAAGCGCTAACATAAAAACAAGCCTAGAATGTTATGCGGCAATAACCAACTTACTAAAAACAGGTCACTTTAGCTTTACTGGTAAAATGCATTACCAAGCCTCATTTGCTTACTTAGACTTGCCTAATATGCCTGAAGGAGCCCAAACTATGTCTGGCCTAGTCTGTTGTCGTCATATAAATTTACTAGTAAATGACATTATGCAAACACTATCCTTTAATTCAAATCTTCTCTATGTAAAAATTACTCAAGAAGATACGTGGCATAAAGTAGACCCATCTATGGCTAATCACGTAGTAATTACCTTAAAAGACAATAATAATGAATATCTCCTAGATGCCTATAATGACTTTGCCTTTAAAATAGTAGGTACAAATCTAGAACCTATAGAATTAACAAGTAAAGCTGATACACTAATGACTAAATATCCTGATGAAAACGTTAAAAAAATAGGACTAGTCCTTAAAAATTATTATCAGTTGCGCGAGTTTGGCATCGACCATTTATATGACTATGAATACTAAAAAAGTTTTGTTTTTTTGTGCCAAACGCTCGAAATAAAACTACCCGCTATAAACTGTTTAGCTAAGAAAAATAATCATCCACAAAAAGTATCTAAAAAGTATTGACTCTTACCTTAAGGTCAGTGTTATTATGTAGAAAAGGAGATGAAATATATGTACCCAATAGGAGAATTTTCCTATCTATGTGAAACAACCATTAAAACCCTAAGACACTACCACGAAATAGGCCTTTTAGAGCCTGCTAAAATTGATACCTTTACTGGCTATAGACACTATGATGATAGCCAAGTAGAAAAATTTAAACTAATAAAAGAGCTCCAAAAAATAGGCTTATCCCTAGAAGAAATAAAAGAACTTATTGAAGATTTTAACCCTGTAACATTAGAAAAACTAATCGTAAAACTAGAAGTAGAAAAGAATAGACAAATAAATAGCTTAAAAGAACTTCTAAAGAAAAATCCTGAAACTACAAGTTATATTGAATTTATTCCTAACCAAGAAAGATACTTTATAGGTAAGTTTCAAAAACTAAAAAATAGAACTGTCCCTGATTTAAATCTAAAAGTCTTTTCTAATCATCCTAAGGTTTTTATAAACTATGAAAAAAATTACAAAGAAGAAAATATACTATGCTTTATAGGCTATGAAATAAGTAAAGAAGAAAGAAAAAATATCTCTGAAGACTTCCTAGAAAAAGAACATCTTGAAATAATCTTTAATGATGCTGACAAAATAGCATCAGTAATACACGCTACCCTTAATGATTCGCTTATAAATACCTATCAAGATATTATCAAATTTGCCTCTAAAAATAAAATCCAAATACGTGGTGAATTTTATGAAATAAAGACTCCTGAAAAAACAGATATCTACGTTGAAGCATATGACTTAAAAGTCGAAAACCCTGCTGCCATTAAACATCAAAAATATCTAGAAGAAAACCTAAAAGACATCTACCCAGAAGAATTTATTGGTACCTGGAACTTACAAGGAGAAATAATTGAACTACCTAAATACTTTGATAGCAATAATAGCCACTTTATGCCTGATACAAAATTAGTCGAACTAAAACTAAATCCCGATGGCACAACTAACTTTCCATCCATTACTTGGAAAGAACACTATCTAATTATAAAAGATTATGAAACGACAATTTATGATGCTATGCACTTATCTAAAGATAAAAAAATTCTAACTATTCTAATCAACTCTAAATATACAAATGCTCGACCATATACCTATTTTTATATCAAAAAATCTTAAAAAAAAGTATTTAAAAAAATTTTTCGTGGTATTATAAGAATAGGTGATAAATATGCAATTAAAAGATGAATTTACTTATCTAGTAGGAGGCTATTTTGGAGTAAATCTAATAGATGAATATCCTCTAAAAGTCTATATCCTAAAAGATATTGAAAACTATATTAATGATTTTGTAAAAGCTAACTACTTAAAAGATTTTGACTATAAAAGCTGTGCTTTTGAAATAAGAGATAAAATGTCTTCTAAAACGAAACTTCAAGATGCCTTAATCGTGTTGCAACTTATCAATGCTCCAATGGACTTAGTCTTTATTGTCAAAAAGAGACTTAAAAATAGCAAATAGAATGGAAAAATTTACGAGTATGTGATATATTTTGTATAAGGTAGGTTAGTGATATGAAAAATAATATAGTAAAAATACTTTTCTTGTTTGTTATAATAGTTTTGTTAACTGGTTGTGATGGTAACGTAACAAGAGATATTAGACACGCTGGTTATACTCTAAATTCAACAACCTTTACTTGTAGTGCTTTGATGCCGAAGGACAAAGAAGACATTTCCTATGAAAAAATAAAGTATTATAATAATTCCTATCTAATTACGGAAGATGGCGAGATATATGAAGTATCTATTGACTTAAAATATTCTAATAAAGAAAATTGTAAAAAAGCTGAGTCTCCCTTTTTAGTAGATGGTATCTTTGGTGATATTGCTAGGGGTAAAGATGGCAGTATCTATTATTTAACAACTCAAAATAATGCTCCAAAATATACGGCTGTTCCTAATACTGATAATTCTTATCCACTTTATAAACTTTTATTAGGAGATAAAAATAATTTAAAAATTCAAACTGCTGATAATAATACTGGTTCTTATCTTGTTCTAAAAAGTGATGGTAATATTTATAATTATATTGTTTCTAGAACCCAAGATAATAAAGACTATGTAGTAGTAGGCTCATCACTTGCCTATAGTAAAACAGAGTTTGGCGGTAATATACTAGACTTTTCTCATCAAGGAAATACTCCTAATACTTTTATTAGAACTGATAAAGCTGTTTATCGTCTTAGAGCTACTAATTATAAAGAATGTACTAAATACGCTGATGTAGAATGTGTCTATAAAATGGTTGAGGATGATGCTTTTCTAAATCATCGCGAAAAAATCTTATCCTTTAATGGCACAACATTAATTACGACATATGGTAAAATGTTTACCGTAGCGTCATAAAGACTATTAGTCTTTTTTTTCTTTAAAAAATTTGATAAACTTAAAGCGAGGTGAGTTTATGTTATCCGCAACCAATTGGACAGACTATGAAATAATTGCGGCATCAAGAGGTATGAAATTAGAAAGATGGGGTACTATCCATCTATTACGACCAGACCCTCAAATTATTTGGGATACCGGTGATTTAGAAAAAAAATATTCTGATATTATTGATGCAATTTATCATAGAAGTAGTAAAGGTGGTGGCTATTGGGAAAACTTAAAAAACATTCCTAATAGTTGGACTATAAATTATAAAAACTTGCGCTTTAATATTAAACAAATGGGTTTTAAACATACTGGTTTATTTCCTGAACAAGCTGTTAATTGGGACTTTATGATAGAAAAAATAAAGAATGCTAAACGAAAAATTAAAGTCTTAAATCTCTTTGCCTATACCGGAGGTGCAACAGTAGCTTGCTTAAGTGCTAAAGCGAGTGTTTGCCACGTTGACTCTTCCCGTGGTATGGTTGATTGGTGTAAAGAAAATGTCAAAGCTAGTGGCTATGATAAAGAAGAAATAAGATATTTAGTTGATGATGTAGTAAAGTTTGTCAAAAGAGAAATTAGAAGAGGAAATAAATACGATGCTATTATAATGGACCCACCTAGTTATGGCAGAGGAAGTAATGGTGAGGTTTGGGATATTGAGAAAAACTTAAATGAGCTTGTAACGCTATGTTGTGAAATATTAAGTGCTAAACCTCTATTTTTCTTAATTAATTCTTATACAACAGGTTTATCTAGTAAGGTATTAGAAAATCTTTTAAAACTAACTGTTAATAAAAAAGTTGCGGGTAAAATAACTTGTGGCGAAATCGGTCTACCCATAAAAGAAAATAATTTAATTTTACCCTGTGGTATATATGGAAGATGGGAAAGTAATGAATAAATTAAATATTTTATATGAAGATAATCACTTAATCGTTGTAGAAAAACCATCTAATGTCTTAAGTCAAAAAGATAATACTAATGATTTAGATTTACCTACTATAGTAAAAAATTATCTTAAAGAAAAATATGCCAAAAAGGGTAATGTTTACTTAGGACTCATTCATCGACTAGATCGACCAGTTGGTGGTATAATGGTTTTTGCTAAAACCTCTAAAGCCGCTAAAAGATTAACCGAAAGTTTTAAAAAGCACGATATTGTAAAAAAATATTTAGCTATTTGTAATGGTAAATTTATAGAATCTACAGGGAGCTTTGTTGATAAATTAGAACGGCTAGATAATGGTAATACTATTGTTTCCAAAAATGGAAAAGAAGCTTCTTTAACATATAAAGTATTAGCCTATAACAAAGATAAAAATATTTCTCTAGTTGAAGTAGACTTAAAAACAGGTAGACATCATCAAATAAGAGTCCAATTTTCTTCTCATAATCACCCCATATGTGGTGACCAAAGATATGGTCTTAAAGAAAAGATGCAAATATGTTTGTTTGCCTATTTTCTAGAGTTTACTCATCCTGTTACTAAAGAGACTTTAAAATTTACTTTAAAACCTGCCAAAACTGGCTATTGGACAAAATTTACATTGTAAAAATATGTCAAAGTAATAAAATGTTTGCAAATGCCAGCTTTTTTTGTTATTATTGTAATAGAATATAGAATAAAGGGAGTCTTAATATGAATTTTAGTTTAGAATGGTTTACAACTGTTCCGGGTTTACTTATTACCGGAGGGGTTTTATTATTAATCGTGGCCTTAATAATTTTAATAGTAACAACAAGAAAAGCAAAGAAAGAGAAGAAACCAGAAGTTCAGGGTGCTGAGACACCAGCTACTCAAGCATCACCTGATGTACCAGTTATGACAGCTCCAGTTGACCCTAATGCAACACCAGCTGTTCAACCAGTAACTGCTACTCCAATGGAACAACCACAAGTAGCACCTGTTAATCCAGTAGCTGTAGAACCAGTAGCAATGCCTGAAGCAGTTCCGGTAACACCAGAGGTAGCTGTTCAACCAGTAATGCCAGAACCAGTTCCAGTTACACCAGAAGTAGCTGTTCAACCAGTGATGCCAGAACCAGTTCCAGTTACACCAGAAGTAGCTGTTCAACCAGTGATGCCAGAACCAGTTCCAGTTGCACCAGA
>CANRQG010000048.1 GCA_947632735.1 uncultured Bacilli bacterium
AAAAAGAAAAGTTTTCACAAATATTTATTATGTTTTTTAGCAGGGATGCTTGTAGTAGGAAGTATCTCTGTTTATGCAGTGACTACTATAATTGATAGTAAAGAAGTAAGTTATGATAAGAAAAATAGTAGTGGAAGTTATGATAATGTGCAAGATTCAATTGATGAGTTATATCAAAGATATAAAGATTTATCAGGTGAACAAGAAACTATTTATACTGAAGAGATTTTAAATGGGGCAGACCCAGTCTTAGGAGATGAAATGATACCAGTAACACTCGATGCTAAAGGAAATGTAAAATATGCTAACCTTTACACACCCTGGTATTCTTATAAAGAAAAAAAATGGGCAAATGCTGTGATATTAGTAAAAAGTCCAAGTAAACAGTATAAAACAGGTGATACTATTTTAGAAAAAGATATTGAATCATACTTTGTGTGGATACCAAGATATAAATACAAAATATGGAACTTAGGCAACTATGATGGTTATTATGAAATATCTCAATTAAAAGATACTGCAGACGACTTAACTTCTATTAGACATATAACGGGAAATGCAAGATTAATAGATATAGTTTTTGAAAATAAAAATACACCTTCTTCAACTACACAAGCAATAGGAAACTACTATACACATCCTGCATTTATTGCCTTTGATGTAAATGGTTTATGGGTAGGAAAGTTTGAAACAGGATATAATCAAATGGACGTAACTGGTGTATCAATAGATAGTTCAAAATGGACAACGACAGGAGCCGAAAATGATGTAGTTGCGAGTAGTCGGATAGTAGTAAAACCTGATGTCTATTCGTGGAGAAGTATAAAAGTAGGAAATATATTTAAAAATGCCATAGACTATGAACCTAATCTAAAATCACATATGATGAAAAACACAGAGTGGGGAGCAGCGGCATATTTATCCCATTCTATATATGGCATAGGAAGCGAAATTAATACAAATAATAATGAAAATTATAAAACAGGTTACTCAGCTGCGGCTAATACTGACCAAAGCACATATCCAGGAGAATATGGCAATGCTACTTCAAATTTAACAAAATTATATAATACTACAACCGGTTATTTAGCTTCAACAACAGGAAATATAACAGGTGTATATGATATGTGTGGCGGTTGCTATGAGTATGTTGCGGGATATATTGATGGATATGGTCTTATGAATAGTGAAGGTGTAGCTAGTGGGCTTACAGCTTCTGATTTATCAAAAGAGCAGTATTTTGATAAATATGACAGTGCAAGCGACTGGTTTACATTTAGTAAGAGAATACTTGGTGACGCAACGGGAGAAATGGGTCCATTTTATATATATGTTGATAAAGATAATGTTCAGAAATTGCATAATGCGTGGTATGGTGATCATTCTACCTTTATTATTCCACTTAACCCGTTTTTTTATCGTGGTGGTGGTTGGGATGCTGGTATCCTAAGCGGACAATTTTATTTTAATAGTAGTACTTTTGGTGCTAGTCTTGGAATTGGTTCACGCCTAGTTTTGGCAGTAGGTTAATATCTCCTGTTATGTATTTCAACTGTTTAAATGATGTATACACTTCATTTCGCAAAAAAAAATGCTTCTTGCGAAATGAAACAGTATAACACTAGTAAAAAACTACTTTTTTGTAGTAATTATCAATACTAAAGAAAAGCAAATATTCCTTTGAAATATCTCATATATTTAATTAGGTGATTAATTTGAATTATCAAAAATTAAAAGAAGGACTAATTGCTTTTTTATTGCTTATCTTTAGTTTCTTTTATACGAACAAAGCTGTTCAATTAGTGCAAAATGCTGATCCAATTATGAAACAAATAAAGCAGTCAAACAGTAAATATAAAGTTGAAGCTAAAAATGCTTTAATAGTTGGTGAAAAGATTATTCCTGGTTTAAATGGTTTAGAAGTCGATTACCAAGAAAGTTATAAAAAAATGAAAAAATATGGTTCATATAATGAAGCACTTACTACTTTAAAAGAAGTAAAGCCAACTATTTCAGTAACTGATTATTACGATAAGTATGTTGTAACAGGTAATAGTGATAAGCACGAGTTAGCTTTAATTTTTAAAATAGAAAGCGCAAGTGATATTGAAAGACTACTCTCTCTTTTAGAAAAGAAAAATGTTAAAGCAACTTTCTTTATAGATGGAACTATTTTAGAAAAAAATTTAAATTCTATTTTAAAACTTAATGACTATGAAGTAGAATTATTAAATTATGATGGTAAGTATGAAAGGGATTTTTTTCTAAATGCTAAGAACTATTTAGAAGATATAACTAAAAAAGAGGCTAAGTATTGTTACTTAGATTATGATAAAAAAGAAGTCATTGACTTGTGTTCTTCTTTAAAAATGCATACTATTATGCCTAGTATTAAAGTAGAGAAAAATGCTTATATGGAAATTAAAGAAAAACTAAGTAATTCAGCAATTATTACTATTCCTAGTAATATTTCTTTAGATAATTTAAGTATAAGTATTGATTATTTAAAAAATAGGGGTTTTAAATTCCTTCTTTTAGATACACTTATTAGTGAAAGTATTGAAAAATAAAGAAATTATTGTCTAAATGGTCAAAATATAGTATACTTAAGTATAGGGTGAATAAAGATGTATTTAAAAGAAATAATTACTAGTGGTTTTAAATCTTTTGCTGACAGAATTAATATAAAATTAGATGGTAAAACGACTTGTATAGTTGGACCAAATGGTTCAGGTAAAAGTAATATTGTAGATGCGGTAAGATGGGTTTTAGGTGAGCAGTCAGTTAAATCTCTTCGTGGTGAAGGCTCAATGAGTGAGGTTATTTTTTCTGGTAGTAAGAGTAGGAAACCTCTAAATGTCGCATCAGTTGAACTTATTTTTGACAATAGTGATCATTTTTTAAATGTCAGTTATACAGATATTTCTATTAAAAGAAGAGTTTATCGAAGTGGTGAAAATGAATATTTTTTAAATAATGAAAAATGTCGTTTAAAAGATATAACTAATTTATTAATGGACTCAGGTATGGCTAAAGAGTCTTTTAATATTATTTCCCAGGGTGAAGTAGAAAGAATACTTTCTAATTCAGCTTTAGATAGAAGGGTTATTTTTGAAGAAGCTTCTGGTATTATGAAGTATAAAAAAAGAAAAGAAGAGGCTCTAAGAAAACTAGACCGAACACATAATAACTTAGAAAGAGTTAATGATATAATTAGCGAATTGGAAAGACAAGTAGGACCATTAAAAGAGCAAAGTCTTAAAGCAGAAGAATACTTAGAAAATAAAAATGGTCTTGATAAGTATGAAGTGGCTTTGCTGGCTTATGATATTGAGAATTTAAATGCTGCTTTAGAGCAAAATCATCAGAAGAAAGAAAAATTAGATAGGGATATTGTTGATTTAAAAGCTGAAGCTAATAAATATTCTGTTAATGACTTAGAAATAAATACTAAAATAGAAAAACTTGAAAATGAAAAAAATACTTTAAATAAAAACTTAATACAAGTAGTTGAAGAAGTAGAAAAAATAAATGGTGAGAAAAAGCTTTTAAAAGAGATGAGTGAGGCAACAATTGAAGAGGAAAAAGTAAAAGATAAGATTAGAAAAAATTTAGATGAAAAAGGTCATCTTCAAAAAAATATTGCTCTTATAAATGAAGAAATAAATAATATTCTAAGGAAAAGAGAAAGTAATAGTAATAGAAAACAAGAAATAACTAATAGAATAAATAATTTACATACTAAGAAAAATATGCTTAGTAATGACTATTCTAAAATTGAAAGAGAAATTATTAATTTAGAAAATAAAGCCGTTAATTTGCAAAATGAAATTGAAGAGGGCGGAGATATGCCTCTTTCTGTTCGGAAGGTTTTAAATTCTAATATAAGGGGTATAAATAATACAATTGGTAATGTACTAAGTATTGATGATTTATATGTTAAAGCTTTAGATGTTGCGAGTCTTGCGAATAAAAATTTTATTATTACTACTGATGAAGAAGCGGCTAAAGAAGCTATTAATTATTTAAAAGATAATCATTTAGGAAGAGCAACTTTTTTTCCTCTTTCTATTATAAAGCCTCGTTATGTTGATAATAATAGTTTAAATATTTTGAAAAAGAATCCTTTATTTTTAGGCGTATTAAGTGATTTAGTTACCTACAACAAGAAGTATGAAAATATAATTAAAAATCAATTTGGTAATGTTTTGGTAGCGACTAATTTGGAAGATGCTACTAGTCTTTCTCATACAATAGATGCTAAGTATAAAATTGTTACGCTTGAGGGGGATGTTGTTAATGTTGGAGGTTCATTAGTCGGAGGAAGTTTTTATAAAGCTAAAAGTATTGTTTCTTTGAAGCAAGAATTAAAAAACTTAGAAGAAAAGATAAAGACACTTAAAGAGGATAAAGAGGCAATTGATGCAAGTATCGATTCTATTGATAAGGAAATAGCTGATAGTAATGAAGAGATGTTTTCTTCATCTAAAGAAGAAGTTACTTTAGATGAAATGATATCTACTAAAAGAAAAATTTTAGAAGAAGATGAAAAGTCTTTATTAGAAGTTAATAAAGAGTGGGAGCAATTAGAATCTTTAAAAAGTAATTCTTTAGCCTTACAGGAAGCTAATTTGATAAAATTATTTCACGAGAAAAGTACAGAAAAAGAAAAAATACAAATACGTTTAGAAAACTTAACGAAGGAAATAGAGGCTTTAAAGGATGAAGAAGAGAAAAATATTGCTCAGGATAAGTTAGGACAAGCTACTTTACGGTCTTTAGAAAAAGAAAATAAAGATATTGAAATAGAAATAAGTAAATTAGATGTTCATCTTGATAATTTATTAAATGAACTTACTGAAAATTATGAAATTACTTTTGATAAGGCTAAAAATGATTATAAATTGGATGTTGAAGTAGAAGAAGCTAGAGAAAAGGTTAATCGTTATAAGGCTAATATTAAGAAAATAGGTATGGTAAATTTAGGGGCAATTGAAGAGTATAAAATAGTTAATACTAGATATGTTTTTTTAACTAATCAAAAAGAAGATTTACTAAAGGCTGAAGATACTTTACTTGAAATAATGAATGAAATGGATGAAGTTATGAAAGAGGAATTTTATAATACTTTTATGGCTATTAAAGAGGAATTTAAAAAAGTATTTAAAGAGTTATTTAATGGAGGTAATGCTGATTTAAAATTAACGGATGAGGCTGATTTACTTACAACTGGTATTGATATAGTGGCATCTCCTCCTGGTAAAAAGTTAACAACTATTTCTCTTTTATCAGGTGGAGAAAAAACGTTAACGGCTATTTCTTTATTATTTGCTATATTAAATGTTCGAAGTGTACCTTTTTGTTTATTTGATGAAGTGGAAGCAGCTTTAGATGAAGCTAATGTAAAGAGATTTGGTGAGTACTTAGAACATTATCGTGATAGGACACAATTTTTAATTATTACGCATAAGAAAAAGACGATGGAATATGCTAATACATTGTATGGTATTACAATGCAAGAATCAGGTGTTTCGAAACTAGTTAGTGTAAAACTAGAAGACCACGCTGAAGTTATTTAGAATTCTACTAGCAAGATTTATTTACAAATTCCCATCTTTGTGCTATAATATGGTACTTAAGAAGAGGGGTTATTATGAATAATTTAAAGAACATTCAAGAACCATTAAATTCAAATGAGCATAAAATTGTTTCTTATCAGAGGCCATTACCTAATCATCCTGTTGATAAGAATGTTTGGCTTGATAAATATAATATTCTTTATGAATTAGATGGTACTATTCTAAACGTTTCAAGATTACAAGAAATTAAATCTTTAGTAAGTCATTTAAATAAAATAGATGCATCTATTACAATTCATTTTCACGTAAAAGATGTTTCTATTTTTAATGAGTTATGTCGGGAATTAAATAGGCAGGGTTTAAATAAAAATGCTACTATATATTTAATGAATGATACACCTATAAAGAAATTACAATGGCTTGATTTTGAACTGTTACCTAATAATGTTAAGGTATCTAATAATGAAAAGGAAGATATGTATCCACAAGATAATGCTTTTGATTGGTGGTTATTGTGGCTTAATAGTCAAGACTTTAATACTGTTGTTAGTAAGCTTACACCTATCGTTGCTAAAAGAAGTAGGGAAATGCGTAGTATAGTTGATATGCTTAAGAAGTATCCACGGTTATTAAAAAAATCTTCTTTAGAAAAGACTAATATTATTTTTGATGTTTTATCTAGATGTACGAAGTATGATTACAGCGCTACTAATAGTGATGGTACTTTAAAAGATAATGCTCATTATAGTCAAGATCCATTATATACATATAAAAATGGTACTGGTGTTTGTGCTGGTCGAGCTAGATTAATGCGTGTTTTATTAAATAATTATCTAATGCAAGTAGAATGTTTCTTAGCTAGTGGTATGTATGGTCCATTGCAGCACGAATGGAATGAAGTCTATATTGGTGGAGAGGTTTTTTATTATGATTTATCTTTTGCTAGAAAGAATTGTCCTAATATTGAGTTAACTGGACCTTATCACGATATTAGTCATAGTGATGCCAATAGATGTTGTTATGTTCCTAAAAAGAAAGTGGTAGTAAAGCAAAAGAAGAAGGATGGTATTTATGAGTAATTACAAATATAATTTTCAGCATTATGATTATACTAAAAGAGGATACTTATCTTTTCAAACTAAGAAAGTAGAAGCTTTAATTAATGAGGGAAAGTATAATTTAGCTAAGAATATTTTAAAAAATGTTTTAGATTTATATCCGTCTGATAGAATTGCTTTAATGCAGTGGGCACAGATTTTAATTCTTGAGAGGAATTATCAACAGGCTAAGGAAGTCTTAGAAAGTATTCCTAAAGAAAAATGTTATATAAATTTAGTGGCACTTTATGAAAAACTAGGTGAGTGGGACAAGATAAAATTCTTATATGATAACTTCTTTAATGATAGTATAGATGATAATAAAAAATATTATCGTGAACAAAAGATATATTTAAGTGGTATTTTTGGAGACCCTCTACCAGTTGAAAATCCTACTTATATTGATTTGCAATTATATGATTATTCTGATGAAAGGGCTATTTCTCATATAAGAAAAAATCATAGTAATAATAGTGATAGTAATAGGTCTCTTTTTGGAGGAGATGTTAATATTGAAGAGTTATTTTATAAAGTAAAAGATTATATAAGACTTCATCCTGAAAGGGGAATTATAAATAATGGGCTATTAGAAACTTTTATGTTTTATTATCCTGAATGTGGTACGGGGATAAATAGTGGGTTATATAATACTTTTTCAGTTAGAAATATAATTGCTAAAGACAAAATAATAACTATGTTTCCACATAATATTGATAATGCTAATTATGATGTTTGTTACTTTGAAACGTCTCAAAGTAAGCATCCTGTAAAAGTTAAAAGTGGTATAGAAAGATTTAATTCTAAATATAAAAAAGACTAAATGGCACGCATTTGGTCTTTTCCTTTGTAAGGGTCATTTTTATCGATTTTATCAGTAAAGATGATACCATCTAAATGATCTAATTCGTGTTGAAAAGCAATAGCTAATTCTTCACGAGCTCGTACTTGAATTTTTTTACCATCTATATCATAGCCTTCAAGTGTAACTCTGGCATAACGAGGAACAATTCCTTCAACGGGTCTATTAACACTTAGACAACCTTCACCGTTTTCAACATAAATTTGTTCTATAGAGTTACTAATTATTCTAGGGTTTACTAAGACATAAGTTTCGAATTGCCCTTCATCGTATTCGTTAACAACGACAAAATATCTTTTAGCAATTCCTAGTTGAATAGCGGCCATTCCCATACCTGGACGTAAATCATATTTTTCTGCTAATTCTTCAATTTGGGAATTATGAAGATATTCGACCATTGTATTTATTAAATCTTTATCTTTTTTAGTAAGTGGAAATTGCACTTCTTTACTAATAACACGTAAACGTTTATCTTTTTCATCTAGTATATCTTTTGTTTTTAACACTTAAACCACCTCGACTTCCTTTATTTTACTACATTTTTCTTATTTTTTAAATATTTTTCTTCAATAGTTAGCTTAAAAATGGTAATTATAATGGTAAAATTTAGAAGAGCAAAGAAAAAAGAGAAGTATTTTTCTCTTAATTGTTTGTAAAGCGTGCTCCTAGAACAATTACTAATAGAATAAATAGGACTAATATAATAGCGTAATTTGAATTATTTGTTGTTTTATAATTATTAAAAGGATAATAGTATGGTGTTTGACTACCACAAGATGGGGTTGCTCCGTAGTAATACATAATTTTTCCTCCTTTATTTAATCTATTATAAAGTATGTAAATTTACAGTATTTGTTAATAAAAGTAACCTATAAAACTAAAAATTATTTCTATTTATGGTATATTATATAGTAAAGGGTGAAAATATGAAGAGAGTACTTAGATGTATTGATAAGCCATTACTTATATCTACTTTGATATTATTTGCTTTAGGGCTAATAATGATTTTTTCTGCTTCTAATGTTACGGCTTATATGTACCACGGTGTAAGCACTTATTATTATTTTGTAAGACAAGTAATTATTCTCTTAATAAGTATTATCTTTTCGTGTTGTCTTTTATTAGTAAAGCCAAAGCATTATTATCCTATTGCTAGTCTAGGAATGGTGATAGTAATTATTAGTTTAATAGCTTTACTTATTTTTGGGAATCCACAAAATGATATGGTTGGTTGGTTTAATCTGGGTTTTTTTAATATTCAACCTAGTGAATTTGCTAAGATTATTACAATAGTTTGGTTGGCTAGTTACTATGATACTTATAAAAATAAGCTTTCAACATATACTAAATGTTTATTTCCAATTATTTTATGTGTGGTAATTGCTGGTTTAGTTTTTTTACAGCCGGATCTTGGTACAACTATTATTTATAGTGCTATTGTTGGTTTGATGTTTTTAGCGGCTCCTGTTAGAAAGGATTTAAAGACGAAGATTATTTTTATTATTTTAAGTATTTTAGTTTTTGGTGTGATATTTGTTTTAAGTTTTGGTAAGAGTATTTTGGAAGATAGACAGCTAAGTAGATTTAATTTTACTAAGCCGTGTGAACGTATTTTGGATGATGGTAATCAGGTTTGTAACTGTTATATAGCAATAAATAATGGTGGTTTAACGGGTGTTGGTCTTGGTAATTCGACACAAAAGTATTTATATTTACCTGAACCTTATACTGATTTTATTTTTGCTATTATAGTTGAAGAGTTGGGGGTTATTACTGGTATTGGAATTATACTTATGTATATTTTTGTTTTATATCGTATTTTAAAGATAGGAAGAAGAAGTAATAATCGAGGAGCTCTTATTTGTTATGGGGTTGCTTGTTACATTTTTATTCATATTGCAGTTAATTTACTAGGTATTTTTGGACTTATGCCTATGACTGGTGTACCTCTTCCTTTTATGAGTTATGGAGGTAGTTTTACTATTTGTTTAATTGCAGCTTTAACTTTTGTACAAAGGGTTAGTATTGAAAATGGTTTAACAAAAGAAAAAGAAAAAATATAATTATTGATAAGGGTAATATTTTGGAAGAAAGTTTGTCTTAAAAGTGGACAAATTTTTTTTGATGCCAAAAACTTTTTCTTGACAATACCACCCTGGGGGGGGGTATTATTTTATTATAAAAATAATAAGAAATGTGCAAGAAAAAGTTGGGTGAAGAAAAGTGAAAACGAAGAAATTCTTTTTTATAATAATGGGTGGAGTACTTGGAGTAGTTTTAATGGGGATGATATCTTATGTAGTAGCTGAGAGTTTAATAGATAGTAAAGATGTAGTATATGAAGATAATTCTAATTTAGCTGCTAAAAATGTTCAAGATGCGATAGATGGAACTTGTTCGAAGATAGATACAAGACTATCAGGAATAGAAGATAAGCTATATACTGTAAGTAATATGCTTAATAGTAGAAGATTTACTTCTTCAACTGGTTGGGCCTATACTGGTTTATCTGCTGTACTACCGGCCAATTCCTATTGTAGTATTACTTACTGGATAGGTTGGAGCTATGGACACCCTAATGGTATACTTGTTAGTGGTAGCCCAACAGTGGGTGAGTCTAACTCACTTGCCGTCTCACAAGATTCGGCAGGTTCTTCTTTTCAAAAACTTTCGGTTAGTCTTAATGAATACGTAGGTTCACAACCTGTTACGCGATATATCTGGGCAAAATTTGATAATGCTGCAGAAAATGATACTGGATATTGGGGCTTTTGCGCAACTAAATATAAATAATTATCTCCAAAAATTAACTTTTGGAGATTTTTTAAAAAAAAGTTATTTTTTTTGCAAATAATATATATGGGAGGTGAGAAAATATTGACAAATATTATACAGCAAAATATGACAGTGTCTTCAAGGCTTGTTTTTGTGATGAAGATAATGACTATATGATGAAGTATTTACTAGAAGATATTTTAAAAGTTAAAATTAAAAA
>CANRQG010000049.1 GCA_947632735.1 uncultured Bacilli bacterium
AGGTATTTTTAGCTTAATCTTAGTAGGAAGTTTATTAGGTTTTCTTATCTATAATACCCATCCAGCTAAAATTATTATGGGTGATACTGGTTCTTTATCTTTAGGAGCCCTTATGGGTGCAATAGCGATATTAACCCATCGAGAATTAACTCTTTTAGTAGTAGCGTCAGTTTTTGTAATAGAAACATTAAGTGTAATTTTCCAAGTATTTTGGGTTCAAGTATTCAAAAAAAAGCTTTTTCTAATGACACCTATTCATCATCATTTTGAAAAGTTAGGTTGGCAAGAAACCGATATTGTAAAATTATTTTGGGTAGGAGGATTAATCCTCGCTATGGCTGGAATTATCTTTGGCGTTTGGTTATAAGAAGCACAATTTGTGTTTCTTTTTCTATACCTAAAAATCTTCAAATACTGGCTTTCTAGTCAACTTGACAACCTTCATTACGAAAGGTTATAATTTACTATAAGTATAAAATGGAATATGGATAAAGAGTTGACCAAGTATGAAGAAAGTTAAAGAAAATACTAAATTAATTTTAGCTATGTTTTTAGGGCTGATTTTATCAACATTTTCATACTGCTTAGCAGATACTATAATGAATAGTAAAGGTGTCTATTATGAAGATAATGCTAGTTTAGGTGTAAACAATGTCCAAGATGCGATAGATAATACTTGTGTAAAGTTTAGTGAATAAGTTACAAATTTAAAAGCGGATATTAAAAAAGATATTTTAAACGAAACATATCCTATTGGCAGTATTTATATAAGTACTAAAATGACAACGGCTGAGCAAGTAGAAACTGTAATAGGTGGCAAATGGGAAGTTTATGGTGATGGTAAAACACTTTTAAGTTCAACAGGAGCAAGTGGTCAAACTGGAGGAAAAAATACCATTACTTTAACAACAGATAACTTGCCAAGTCATACGCATTCCTTTACCCCAGCTGGAAGTGTTTCTAGCACTTTTAAAGGAACAGCTGTAACTTCTGGTGGACAATCAGCTAATCATACTCATCCTTTTAGCGGTACAACATCAACCAATGGTTATCATTCACATTCTATCGATTCAGTTTTAAAGTGGCCAGTAGGTGGAGGCGGTATGAGCTTTGCTGGTTGGAATTCTAATAATGGTTACTATAACCCCGTAATAACAAGTGTAACCGCTACTGGAGACCATAGTCATAGTTATAATGGTACCACTTCTGCTAATAACGTTGGTCATACCCATTCCGTAACCGCAGCAGGAACAGTAACAAGTAATTTTTCAGGAACTGCTAGTAATACTGGTAGTACAGGAAATGGCACGGAAATAAATATCCAAAATCCTTATATAACTGTTTATATGTATCAAAGAGTGTCTTAAAAAGATACTTTTTTGTAAATTAAATTTCGTAGGACAAAAATACCATAATTTATAATTTTGTCTTGTGGACAAGACAAAATTGACTTTCTACTATAAATAATATATAATTAATACAGGAGGAATAACTATGTTAATAAGAGAAAATTATTTAAAAAAAATTAGGCCTTTTTATAATCAAAATCTAATTAAAGTAATTACCGGTATAAGAAGATGTGGAAAATCTGTTATTTTAAAACAAATAATAAATGAATTAGTAGAATCCGGAATCAAAGAGGAAAATATAATTTATGTTAACTTTGAATTATCAGATTATTTT
The DNA here is from genome assembly GCA_947632735.1 of uncultured Bacilli bacterium. Classification (GTDB taxonomy): domain Bacteria; phylum Bacillota_I; class Bacilli_A; order RF39; family UBA660; genus CANRGD01. The sequence continues at coordinate 1,684 of CANRQG010000049.1, forward strand.
GATATAAAAGAGGCTAAGGAATTAGATAAATATATTAAAGAAAAAATTGTTAATAATAAAAAATATTATCTATTTTTTGATGAAATTCAATATGTTAATGAATGGGAAAAAGTAATAAATTCATACAAAGCAAAATATGAAGATAAAATATCTATTTTCGTAACCGGCTCTAATAGTGATTTATTATCAGGTGAACTCGCAACACTATTATCTGGTAGATATGTAAGTTTTAAAATAAAACCATTTTCCTTTAAAGAAATTTGTGAGTTTAAAAACTATGAATTAGACAAATATAAATTAGAAGAACAATTTTATGATTATGTTAAATGGGGAGGAATGCCTCAAAGATTTAATTTAAATAGTGAAGACGAAATAAAAACTTATTTATCAGATGTATACGATTCCATAGTTGTTAAAGATATAATAAATAGATTTAATATAACTGATTCAGAATTATTTAATAGAATAGCTGAGTATATAGTTACTACGCCATCACAAACATTTTCAGCCGAAAGTCTAGCTAAATATTTTGAAACAACTGGTGATAGAGGTGTTGGTAAAACAACCTTATATAATTACCTAGAATATATGTGTAAAGCTCATTTAATCAACAAAGTAGATAGATATGATGTCAGAGGAAAAAGAATACTTAATGGTAAATATAAATATTATTTAACAGATCTAGGTTTAGGACAAATACTAAGTGTATCAAAGAAAGAACAAATGGGAGCATATTTAGAAAACATAGTTTATAATGAATTAGTATATAGAGGATATGATGTTAAAGTTGGTAATCTTGATAACAGTGAAATAGATTTTATTGCCCTAAAAGACGGCAAAAAAGAATATTACCAAGTTTGTTATTATCTAACAGATGATTCTGTTATAAAAAGAGAGTTTGGTGCTTTTAACAATATAAATGATAATTATCCAAAATATGTAATATCTATGGATAAATTTGATATGTCTCAAAATGGAATAATTCATATGAATATAATTGAATGGTTACTAAAATAAATCTAAAAACATAGTTAAGTAGAATATAAAACTATTATAAAAATTATGTAAAGTTTGTATGAACTTCTAAAACAAATTAAAAATCTCTCTTTTCTTGCTTATAAATAAAGAAAATGCTATAATTCATATAGACTTAAAAAAATAAAGAGGGAAGTGCTAATAGTGAAAAGATTCTACGCTGAAGATATTAACTCAGTAATTAATGATGTTTATACCTCTAAAACAGGTTTAACTAAAGAAGAGGCCTTAAAAAGATTAGAAAAATATGGTAAAAATGAATTACCTAAAAAGAAACCTGATAGTATTATAAAAATCTTCTTTCGTGAATTAGTAGACCCCATTGTTTTAATATTAATAGTTGCCATAGTAGCAAGTCTTTTAATCGGTGAAAAAACTGATGCCCTAGCTATCTCTTTTATTGTTTTAGTTGATTTACTTATGGGTACTTTTCAAGAAAAAAAAGCTAATAATACCGCCCAAGCTTTAGCTAACTTAGTAAAAGAACAAGTTAATGTCCTAAGAGATAATAAAGAAATAGTAATTGATTCAACTGCTCTTGTCGTTGGTGATATTGTTCTTTTATCATCAGGTGATAAAATAGGAGCCGATTTACGCCTAATAGAAAGTCATAATTTTACAGTAGATGAAGCTATTCTTACCGGAGAAAGTCTTCCCGTTGAGAAAAATATTGATAAACTACCTGATAAAGATTTAGCTATTACTGACCAAAGTAATATGGCCTTTGCTGGTACTAGTGTCGTAACCGGAAGAGCTATAGGCATTGTTGTTGCAACAAGTATTGAAACAGAAGTCGGTAAAATAGCTGATACCTTAAATAAGACAAAAGAAGAAAAATCCCCTTTAACTATTCGTATTGAACAATTTTCTAAACAAATTACCCTAATTATCATTGTAATAGCTATTATCATTGCTTTACTGTTATTTTCTAAAGGCTTACCATATAATGAAATCTTTCTATCCGTAATAGCCTTATCAGTCTCAGCTATGCCCGAAGGACTTCCTCTTGCCTTAACGATGGCTCTAACAATTGCTTCTAATAAAATGGCCAAAGAAAAAGTAATAGCTAAAAAACTACACTCAGTTGAAAGTCTTGGTAGTGTAACAGTTATCGCCTCTGATAAAACCGGAACCCTAACAGCTAATGAACAAACAGCTAAAAAAATCTTACTACCTAATGATTTAGTCTATGATATTACCGGTATTGGTTATAATGTTAAAGGCGAAGTAGTTGGTAAAGATATATCCTTAGCTAAAGAAATAGGTCTTTTAGGAATTATTAATAATGAAGCAACTTTTACTTTAGAAGAACACTTCGGTGATTCAATTGATATGGCCTTTTTAGTACTTGGTGAAAAACTAAAATTAAATAAAAATAAAATTAAAATATTAGAAACCATTCCTTATGAATCAGCTAATAAATACTCCTGTGTTTTTTATGAAAAAGATAATGAAGTTTACTGTACAATAAAAGGCTCTTTAGAAAAAGTAATATCTTTCTGTGATAAAGCTAATTTACTAGATACTAAACGTTTTAGGCAAAAACTAATTAAACAAAATGAACTTCTTGCTAACGAAGGATACCGAGTTATTGCTCTTGCTAACGGCAAAATAAAAAGAAAAGATAAATATACTGAAAAAGATATTTCTAATTTAACCTTTATGGGCTTAGTAGGTTTCATTGACCCAATTAGAAAAGAAGTTATTCCCTCAATTAAAGAATGTCGTAGTGCAGGAATAAAAGTCCTAATGATTACAGGAGACCATCCCTTAACAGCTTTTGCTATCGCCAAGGAATTAAAACTTGCTAGTGAATATAAAGAGATAACTACAGGCGAAGAAGTATCTAAATACTATTCCTTAGGCTCTATCGCTTTTGATAATTTTATTAAAACCAAAAAAGTCTTTTCAAGAGTTGCTCCCTTACAAAAACTACAAATAGTAGAATCATTAAAAAGACAAGGCGAGTATGTCGCTGTTACAGGCGATGGCGTTAATGATGCTCCAGCCTTAAAAACAGCTAATATAGGTATCGCTATGGGTAGTGGAACCGATATTTCTAGAGAAACAGCTAAGATGATTATCATTGATGATAACTTTAAATCAATAGTTAGTGGAGTAAAAGAAGGAAGAGTTGCTTATAGTAATATTAGAAAAATTGCTTTCTTCCTAATATCTTGTGGTCTAGCCGAAGTTTTATTCTTTCTTTTATCAACCCTCTTTAATATGCCAATGCCCCTTGTTGCTATCCAACTACTTTGGTTAAATATAGTTACAGATGGACTCCAAGATTTTGCTTTATCCTTTGAAAAAGAAGAAGCTAATATTATGAAAGAAAAGCCTAGAGACCCTAATGAAAAGCTTTTCGATAAAACCCTTTTATCAGAAATAGCTTTTTCAGGAATAGCTATTGGTCTAATAGTCTTTATTGTTTGGTTTTATCTAATTAAAAAACTTAATTTAGATATTAATCTTGCTCGTGGCTATATAATGGCTTTAATGGTCTTTATCCAAAATATTCACGTTTTTAACTGTCGTAGTGAAAAAAAATCAGCTTTTTCAAGACCCTTAAAAGAAAATTATATGGTTATTTTTGCTGTTTTTAGCTCCATCTTTTTACAATTTTTAGTAATGAAAATACCCCTACTTGCTAACTTTCTAAAAACAACAGCTATTCCTTTCTTACATCTAGTCTTTCTTTTCACCCTTTCTTTATTTATTCTAATAATTATGGAAATATATAAAGTAAAATATCAAAATAAATAAAATTATTTCCGTTAAATTTTAGTAAAGTGCACATATAAGTGCAATTAAGTAAAAAGCTTTTTGTTTTGTTGATAGGTTGCAGATAGACTCTAGCGTATGCTATAATGAACTAAAGGAGATTCTTTATATGGAAAAAAATATTACTGAAGAAATAAATGAAAAAAGAATAGTTGATTCTCTACGTTGCTTAGCGATTGATATGATAGATGCTGCTGGTAGTGGACATCCTGGAATAGCTTTAGGCGCTGCTCCAATAATATATGCTTTATATGCTAGACATCTAAGAATTGACCCCGCTAATCCTAAACTTTTCAATAGAGACCGCTTTGTCCTATCTGCCGGACACGCATCAGCTTTACTATATGCTACCTTATTTATGGCTGGCTTTGATATTTCTTTAGATGATTTAAAAAATTTTCGCCAAATAGATTCTAAAACACCAGGTCATCCAGAATATGGCATAACCCCAGGAGTAGATGCAACTACTGGTCCTCTAGGTCAGGGAATTGCTATGGCAGTAGGAATGGCTATGGCCGAAGCTAACTTACGTACTAGATATAATAAAGGTAAAAAAAGTGTTATTGATTTTAATACCTATGTTCTTTGTAGTGATGGCGATTTAATGGAAGGTATTAGCTATGAAGCCGCTAGTCTAGCAGGAACCCTTAAATTAAATAAATTAATAGTTTTATATGATTCTAATTCAATTACTTTAGATGGTAAAACAAGTGATACCTTTACTGAAAATATCGCAATGAGGTTTGTTTCCTTAGGTTGGAATGTAATTAATGTTGAAGATGGCAATAGTTATGAATTAATTAGTAAAGCCATCGATGAAGCCAAAGCTAGTACTGATAAACCTACCTTAATTGAAGTAAAAACCACTATAGGAGCATATTCATTCCTAGAAGGAACTAATAAAGTCCACGGTAGTCCTCTTACTAAAGAAGATATAACTAATATTAAAGAAAAACTAAATATGCGTGATATTCCTTTTACAGTATCACAAAATGCTTGTCTTGATTTTCAAACCCTTATTGCTAAAAGATGTAAAAACTTATCTAGTGACTTTGCCAAAAATATTTCTGAATTAACAGAAGAAGAACAAAAAGGATTAAACTACTTCCTCTCTTCAGATAAAAAGATAGATATTAAAGAACTTATTTATAATCCACCAGAAGAAAAAGAAGAAGCTCCTAGAGAAACATCTTATAAAATTTTAAATTCTGAAGTATTAAATATCCCTTATCTTATTGGTGGTAGTGCTGATTTAGCCAGTTCAAATAGAACCTATATTGATTCATCTGGCAATTTCTCTAGTACTGATTATTCAGGTAGAAACATTCTCTACGGTGTAAGAGAACACGCAATGGGCGCTATTACAAATGGTTTAGCTCTATGCGGTTTTCGTCCCTTTGCAGCTACATTTTTAAGTTTTAGTGATTATCTAAGACCAGCTATTCGTATGGCTGCTTTAATGAATTTACCAGTTATATATATCTTTACCCACGATTCAATAAGTGTAGGCGAAGATGGACCAACACATCAACCAGTAGAACAGTTATTATCTTTAAGAAGTATTCCTAATATGGATGTTTATCGACCAGCTGATGCTAACGAAGTAATAGGCTCTTACCGCACTGTTCTTGCTAAAAGTACTTCTCCATCAGTAATAGCTCTTTCAAGAAATAAATTGCCTATATTAGAATTAACAAAAGCAAATGAAGTCGAACGAGGCGGCTATATCCTCTATGACCCTGAGAAAAAACCTAACGGTATTATAATTTCTTCTGGAGAAGAAGTTCATAGTGCTCTAGAAGTTGCTTATCGCCTAAAATCAAAAGGTTTTGAAATAAGAGTAGTCTCAATGCCTAATCTAGAACGTTTCTTATCACAAAGTAAAGAATATATTGAAGAAATACTTCCTGTAGAAATAAGAAAAATAGTTATAGAAGCCGGTTCATCTTATTCTTGGTCTAAATTAATCTTTAATGATAAATATCTAATTACTTTAGATAAATTTGGTTCAAGTGGTAAAAAAGAAGATGTTTATAAAAAATATGGCTTTGATATTGACTCATTAGAAGAAAAGATAGAAAACCTTTTAAAATAATGAGTCTGACATTTAAAATAAGGAGCTTGACATTTAAAATAAATAGTCTGATAAAAGATAGCTAGAAAAAAATCACAATAAAGAAAAAATTACTTCATAAAGGTGGTTTTTTTGTGCTTTTTTTGCAGGGAAGGGGAGTAGTTGTCTTTTTGGCTTTTTGTGGGAGGTGTCTTTGCTTGTTTTTTAGTTTTTTTTGCAAGAGTTATCTTTTTAATATGGCATTTTTTAGATGTAAAGCAAAAATTTATTTCTCAATGTATATTGCTTAATAAAACTCTTCTATGATAATATTTATCTAGAATAATCGTGAATTTATGAAGGTGAATGTATGAAGAAAAAAAGCTTAATAAAAAGAATATATGGTATGTTAAATAAACGCCAAAAAATTAATTTTATCATAATTATAGTTATTATGATTATATCAGCTCTTCTAAGCCAACTACTTCCATTATCTATTGGAAAATTAACTGATGATGTTTTAAACCAAGATAATTTGTCTTTTCTAAAAATAGTTCCCTTTCTCTTATTTATCTTATTAGTAACAGTTTCCAATGAGATTATCAAAGTAATTCGTCGAGTAATAGTAGAAGATACCTGCACAAGATGTGAAAAAAATGCTAGGTCAGAAGCTGTTAGTGCTTTATTACACGCCCCTCTATCTTACTTTAAAGAAAATATGACAGGTAATATTCACGGTAAATTAAATCGTAGTTTAGAGGGCACAATAAAATTATTAAAATTATTATTTATGGATTTTGCTCCCGCTATTTTCAGTGGTATTGCTGCTATTATAGTTATCTTTTCCAAGCTACCATTTTCTTTATCATTATTAATGCTTTTAGTTATTCCCATTGGAATTATCATTATCTTTAGACAAATATATACCCAAAAAGGTATTAGAGTAGAGTTAATGGAAGAAAAATCATCTATGGATGGTACTATGGTTGAATTAATAAATGGTATAGAAGTAATAAGAGTTACTAATAATGCTGAAAATGAAGTAGATAGATTTACAGATAAATCAGAATATTTAAGAATGAAAGAAATGAAACATCATAAATCGATGGCTTTTTACGACTGCTTAAAATTCATAAATGAAGCTTTATTTACAGTTCTAATAATAGGCGCATCAGCTTATCTAGCAGGAGAGGGAGTAATTAGTGTTGGTACTGTTTTAACAGCTTATTTATGTTTCACCCAGTTAACAACACCACTACGTGAATTACATCGTATTTTTGATGAACTATCTGAATCAACTATTTTAGCTAGAGAGTATTTTAATATAATAGACTTAGAAAAAGATTTTTCTTATAAAAGAAATAAAGAAGAAGCCCATTCTTTAAAAACAGATTCTTTTATTCATATTGAAAATGTTGCTTTCTCCTACAAAAATAGTCCTAAACTAATAATAAATAATTTAAATTTGGATATCGAAAAAGGCGAGTTTATAGGTATAGCTGGTCCATCTGGTTGTGGTAAATCTTCTTTTATTAAGATTTTAACAAAATTAGAAAAAAATACTGCTGGAACCGTTAGTATTGCCGGTAAAAATTTGCCTACTTTATCACGCAAAGATATTTCTGATATAATTGCTTTAGTACCACAAAATCCTTTTCTAATAGCAGGAACCGTAAAAGAAAATATTTGCTACGGAATACATCGTGAAATAAGTATGGAAGAAATAAAAGAAGCCGCTAAAAAAGCTTATATTGATGATTTTATCGAAACACTTCCTAATGGTTATGAAACTGTTTTAGCAGAAGGAGGTAATAACTTATCAGGAGGTCAACGACAGCGTATAGCAATAGCACGAGTATTTTTAAGAAAACCAGAGATTTTAATTTTAGATGAAGCAACTTCTGCCTTAGATAATACTTCTGAAAAATATATCCAAAAACAAATAGAGCAATTACAAATAGAAAATAAAACATCTATAATATCTATAGCCCATCGATTAACAACTTTACAAAATTGTGATAAGATTTTAGTTTTTAATAATGGCCAAATTATTCAAAATGGTAAATATAATGAATTAATAGAAACAAAAGGAATATTCCAAGATATGTATAATGGTAAATTAAAGTAAAAAAAAATAGATTTTTCTATTTTTTTCTGCTACTAAAGCTTTTCTTCAAGGCTTTAAACTCTTCATTAGATATTGATTTTACAAATTCTAATTCTTCTTCATTAAAATAAAGGATAGAACATTCTTCAACTGTAATATTATGTTCTTTAACTTTTGAATCAAAATTTTTAAAATAATCTTCAGCTTCTTCTTTAGATAAAAGACAGGTATTATGTTCAAAATTTACCATTTTACCAAAGAAGTTTTGATAATATAAAGCATTCTTCTTTAAAACAAGGTCTTCTTTTATTAAGTTTAAACCGTTGTCTTTAAGAGATAAAGATTTTATATGTAATGTGTTAATAGGACCAGTAAATATTTTTTTCACTTTTCCCCCTCCTTTTTAAGTGCTTATATTATACTATAAGAATGTTTATCTGTAAAGAAAAATATCTAAAAAGTATTGAAATTATGAATAATATTTGTTATAATCAATATGCAACTTGAGAAATGGCGATGTAGCTCAGTTGGCTAGAGCGCCCGGTTCATACCCGGAAGGTCGTGGGTTCGACTCCCTCCGTCGCTACCAGATTGATAGGAAACTCGGAAAAATACGAGTAAAAATAGAGAACGTACTTGATAAAAGTGCGTTTTTATGTTATGATGTATTTGTCAAAGAAATTTGCATAAAATAAAAAAGGAACATTCAATAT
>CANRQG010000050.1 GCA_947632735.1 uncultured Bacilli bacterium
CCGAACGGTACGTACGGTGGTGTGAGAGGGTATCATATCAATAAATAAAGTTATTGAAAATTTACTCTACTCGATTGTTCTAAAGCGGGGAACATAATAAAACCAGCTAATCAAAAATTTTCTTAAACATCTTCTTTAAATTAAATAGTAATTCATCTAAAGAATATTTTCCCTCATTTCTAAAATACTTCAAAATCTGAACTGTAATACCATCCATAAGAAAAGAAATATCTAACTCTAAATATTTATTATCATAACTACTTTTCAAAGCCTCTAATATCTTTTTACTAGCTATATTTTTTAACTTTTCCAAGAAAAGAACCGCTACATCTGCATTCAATAGAAGCTTATACAATTCTTCATTTTCCTTTAAACAAGAAAAAATATTATCAAAATAATCTAAAATGTCCTCCTTAGAATGTAAAATCAACTCTTCATTACAAAGTAATTCAATAGTTTGAAGTTGATATTCTTGAGCAACTTGATAAATATTATCATAGTGCGTATAAAAAGTACTTCTTGTTATATCAGCTCTTTTAACTAATTCCGTTACCGTTATTTTATCTAGCTCTCTTTTTTCATTTAATAATTCAGCAAAACTCTTCTTTATAAGATTTCGTGTTTTCCTAGCTGAAGAATTTAGACATTGAACTTTCATTGTTCTCCACATCCTCTCAAATACGCACTGTATTATACCACAAAAGCCTATAAATATCTACATATTTTCTAATATTGTCTAAATTTAGACACATTTCATAAAATTATACTTTTATTCTCTTTTCTAAAGGAATATAATATAACGTGGACCGCAAAAAAGGGTAGTAATCTAATAAAAAATAGTCTAAATAAAACCTAAAACTAATAGTCCAAAAATACCCATACCCTAAAACCACTCGAAAGGACGTGTAATTTTATGAAAAAAATAACCGATTTTATTATTGAAAAAAGACATTTTCTTTTAATTTTATTTATAATCTTCACCATTGTATCAGCTTTTTTATCTAAAAATGTAAAAATTAACTCTGACATCTCCAAATACCTACCTGATGATTCCGAAACTAGAGTAGGTAATAATATTATGGAAAAAGAATTTAAAAATGTCGAGTCAAGTTCCTTAAATATTATGTTTGAAAACCTATCCGAAAAAGAAAAAACAACTTTAAAAAAAGCCCTAGAAGACATTCCCCACGTTAATAGCGTAACCTATGATAACTCTAAAGACTACAATAAAGGAAAATACACCCTTTACGTCCTAGATGTCAAAGCCAAATCAGACTCCAAAACTTCCGCTCAAGTCTTTTCCACAATTGAAGATAAATTCACTGATTACACCTATTATACTAGTGGCTCTATAGCCGAGTCTAACAAAACAGTATTACCATTTTGGATAATTGCCTTAGCTGTTTTCTGTGCTCTAATCATTCTCCTAATTATGTGTGAATCTTACGTAGAACCTTTCCTTTTCCTAGCAACTATCCTTATGGCCGTTGTCTTAAATAAAGGAACAAACATCATTTTTCCAAGTGTTTCACATATTACTGACTCCATCGCTGCCATCCTCCAAATGGCCTTATCAATGGACTACTCAATTATGTTAATGAACCGCTATGACCAAGAAAAAAAGCAAGAAAAAGACAAAGTTACAGCTATGAAAAAAGCCCTTCATAAAGCCTTTCAATCAATATCTAGTAGTTCCGTAACAACAATAGTAGGTTTGTTAGCACTTATCTTTATGAGCTTCAAAATAGGAAAAGACCTAGGCTTCATTCTAGCTAAAGGCGTCTTATTTAGCCTAATCTGCATCTTCTTTGTCCTACCATCATTAATACTTATCTTTGATAACCTAATTACTAAAACAAAGAAAAAAAGTCTCAACTTTACATTAAATAAACTAGGTAACGCTAGCTATAAATTTCGCTACCTCTCACTTCCTATATTTCTCCTTTTGTTAGGAACAAGCTTTCTTCTAAAAGGTAATCTCGCTATCGACTATACTGATAAACAAGCCGATGAAATATCCAAAGTCTTTAAAGAGAATAATCAAATGGCCATTATCTACTCCAATAAAGATGAAGAAAAATTAACTAAAAAACTAAAAACCCTAGAAAACCAAAAAGCCTTTACCGAAGTTCTTGCCTATGGAAATACCATCAACGAAAAGCTTCCCTATACCAAATTAAATCAAAAAATAAATGACTTAGGAAATGACACTACAATAGATGACTATCTCCTAAAAATAATTTACTACAATTACTACAATGAAAAAACGACTAGCCGTCTTACCTTCAACGAATTTATAAACTTTCTAGAAACTGAAGCTTATAATAATGAAAACATCAATAAAAACATCAATTCCACTATGAAAAAAGATGTTACTCGTCTAAAAAACTTCGTCACACCTTCTTCTATCAATGAAAAACATACCGCTAGTGAAATAGCGCAAATTCTAGAAATAGACGAAAATAATATTAAAGATTTGTTTACTTACTATCTATCCAAAAATAATAAAGATGAAATGACACTAAACGAATTTACTAATTTTATATATCAAGATGTCCTAATCAATGAAAAATATTCCTCAAAAATAGCTGCTAATACCAAACAAAAACTAGCCACTTTAGCTAAATTTACTAATAAAGAAACCCTAAATACCAAAATGTCTTCATCCTCCTTAGGAACTCTTTTCAACATCAACTCCTCTGAAACATCTGAGTTACTAAAATATTATCTTCTAAAAAATGATATCACCCTAAAACTAGACCTTTCTACATTCTCTAACTTTGTCCTAGATAACATCCTAACAGATAATAACTATAAAGATATGTTTGACGAAAAAACAACTAATAATGTCAAGACCCTTTCACTTTTTAGTGACAAAAACTTTATAACTAAACAAATGACTAGTAAAGAATTAAGTAATATCTTTAGTCTAGAAGAAGAAACTATCGATAAGATTATGCTTTTAAAATATCTTAATGCAGAAAATAACAACAAATACACCCTAAGCACTTTTTTAAATTACATAGAACTAATAAAGAAAAATACCCCATACTTAGAAAATCTAAATCTAAACATAAACTTAAATCAAAATCCAACAAATCTTCCATTAGAAGAAGATACCGAATATTCTGCCTTCCAGTTAGCAACCCTTCTAAACTTAGATAGCACTGAAGTAAATAAAATATACAACTTAATTGACTATCTCTTTACGACAAAAGACCATCAAATGTCTCCACAAGAATTTGTCGAAATAACGCTTACTACCAACCAAGCATCTCTTGATACCGCTACTCTTGAACAACTAAAACTGTCTCAACTAGTAATGGGTGAAGCTCTAAAAGATACAACTTTTACTTATGAGGACCTAGGAAAATTCCTAAATATTGATATCACTAGTACTAAGAAAATTTATGTTCTTTATCTATCATCAGTAAGTAATATAGAATTAACTCCCAAAGAATTTGTTACCTTTATTATCAGTAATCAAAATGCTGAGCCCTTATCAAGTATTCCTAAAAATACTCTAAATGATTTAAAACAACTTAATACAATAATGGAATCTGTTCTAAAAGACACTAAATATGATAGTAATAGTCTTTCTAACTTTCTAGATATTGATAAAAATTCTACTGACTTGCTTTATGGGCTTCATAATTTTCTTTATAATAACAAAAACTATACTATTTCCTTTCAAGACTTCATCAATTTTATTTTAGATGATTGCCTAAAAAATGCCGAGTATGCTCAAGAATTTGACTCTGAAAAAATAACTAAACTAAATACTGTCAAAACAATTATGGATACTAGCTTAAATAATTATAAATATAGTAATGATGAAATGTTTGCCATCCTAAGCAACCTATCAAATAATCTCGAAAAAGATATGCTTGATGTTTTATATGCTTTTTATGGAAGTAGCAAAGACTATGATGAACGTTATAATCTAACCGTTGAAGAATTTATAAATTATTTAAATAATAATATTCTAAAAGATTCTAAATATACTGATTTTATTGATGAAGATATGCAAAAAGAAATAAAAGATGCCAAAAAAACTATTAAAAATGCTAAAGAACTATTAATAGGAAAAAATTATTCTAGAGTTGTTTTAAATACTAATCTTGCATCAGAAGGTAAAAAAACATTTAAAGAAATTAATAATATTGAAAAAATATTAAAAAAAGATATGCCTTCATCTTATTTAATAGGTAATTCACCTATGGCTTATGAAATAAGTAAAACTTTTGATAATGAATTAAACTTAATTACAATTATTACAATGCTCGCTATCTTTATTGTCGTAGCTATTACCTTTAAGTCCTTTATTATTCCTTTAATATTAGTTTTAATAATTCAATGCGCTGTTTACTTAACTATGGGAATATTTACCTTTACTAACTCTAACGTTTACTTTATATCTATTTTAATTGTTCAAAGTATTTTGATGGGAGCAACAATAGATTACGCTATTCTTTATACTTCTTATTATCTAGAACATCGAAAAAAGATGTCTATTAAAGCCTCTTTAATAGAGTCATATAATAAATCTATTCATACAATTTTAACATCTAGTTCAATTTTAACAATTGTAACATTAATAATTGCTAGCCTAACAACTGCAATAGCAGCTAAAATATGTAAAACTATTTCTGCTGGAACAGTTTGTTCTACAATATTAATCTTAATTTTCTTACCAGCTATTCTTGCTTTATGTGATAAATTTATTGTTAAAAAGAAATAGCGAAACTAATTATATAAACAACCTATTAGTGGGTTGTTTTTTATATATTAGGAATTTGCTTGGTAAAAACTTAAAATTTACTGCTATCTTATGACAAATTAAGTAAAGTAGTGGAAAAAGTAGAAAAATCGCTTATAATCTTTGATATAATAAAGAAAATGGTGATTATTATGAAGTGCCTAAATAAAAATTGTGATGCTAAAGAAATAGAAAAAGATGACAACTTTTGTTATAAATGTGGACACTGGACAGCAAAAGGTTATGCCTTTTTACAAAAACCAGAAAATGTACAAAATATTTTAACTGGTTCAAGTGCTAAAAAAACAGATAGACTTACAATATTGTTAGAGGTAGCATCTCTTAGTTTTATCCTACTTATATTTATTATTCTCTTTAGAGGAGAAGATTTATTTAAGCCTCTTTATTATGTGAAAAGAAAAATAGATAGTTATGTTTATGGCTATAATACATCAATTATAAAAACAGATAACATTTATAATAAAAAAACTGTTACTAATCTAGAAGAAGCTCAAAAACTCATTAAAGAAGATTTTTCTCATCAAAACTATAAATGCTCATATAATTTAGATAGTTTTATGCTTGAAAATGCTATTGAAGATGCATACTCTATACCAAAAGTAAGTTTTTGTGATACCAGCTATAAAGAAGTTGAAAAAATAAAAACCGTAATTGATAATATGTATTCTTTATTTCCTAATATGACAGGTGCTTTAACAAATATTTCAATTACAAATGCTAAAACAAAAAATGAGTATATTGCTTATTTCCAACCAATGTTTCAATTTGTAAATCCAAATGAAGATATAAATTCTTACAATAAAGTAAATAAAACGCAAATTCTTTTAAATAGTTATTATTTTCTAAATGAAAATGTTATGAAAACACCAGTACAAGATGTCGTTGGTAAAGAATGGTATATAAAAGATGCTACGTGGGAAACAACTATTGCTCACGAATTAGGCCATTATATAACATTTGTAATCTTTTTAAGAGAAAATAATCTTGAGAATATTACCTTTGTAACAAAAGAAAATGAATCTAAAATAAATGCGTTACTAAAAGAATATGAAACAGGAGTTTTTTCTAGTACCATTGTTAAAGAAGCCCTAGATAATTATAATAGTAAATATCAAACCAACCTAGATTTAGATACTTTTGCTTTAACAATTTCTAAATATGCTGGAGTTAAAAATAATGATAATATTTTGATATATGATGAGACTATTGCTGAAGCTATCCACGACTACTACCTCCATAAAGAAAATGCTACTAAGAGTAGTCTTGAAATAGTAAATATTATAAAATCTAGAATGTAGGTGGTCTAATGAAAATGTGTTTTAATTGCAAGGCTGTAAATAGAGAAAATGATAAATTTTGTCGTAACTGTGGCTTTTTAATGAGAACTAATACATATTACATTCTTATAAATATTGCTACCTCAGTAGCGATTATTGCTCTAATATTTGTCATAGTTTTATTTATTGCATCTTTATGCTTAGTATAAAAAGAGGTGTTTACTTATGAAAAATGAAAAGAACTTAGATGTTTACAATGAAAAAGTAGAAGAAATATATGAAAGATTACAAACTAATGAGAAAGGCTTAACTGATGAAGAGGCCTTAAAAAGATTACAAAGAGATGGTGAAAATAAATTAACAGAAAAAAAGAAAAAATCTAATATAGCACTATTCTTTGAACAGTTTAATGATTTTATGATTATCTTGTTAATTTTTGCTTCCATTTTTTCAGCTGTTATTTCTTATGCTCGTAATGAATCTTATGTTGATTCGATTATCATTATAGTAATTGTTGTTATAAATGCTATCTTAAGTTTTGTCCAGGAGAAAAAAGCCGACGTAGCAATTCAAGAATTGAATAAAATGTTTATTACCAATAACTATGTAATTAGAAATGGTATCAAAAAATCTATTGATGTTCGCAATGTCGTAGTAGGTGATATTCTAGAATTAGAAGCTGGCGATTACGTTTCTGCTGATGCTAGAATAATATCTCAAGAAAGTTTAGAAGTAAACGAATCAACATTAACAGGTGAGTCAAAATCAATAAAAAAAGATAGTGAAACAATTACTGAAGAAAAAGAATTGTATGAAAGAAAAAATATGGTTTTTGCAGGATGCAACGTTACAAATGGCCACGCATTTGTAGTTGTCACATCTACTGGAATGAAAACAGAACTTGGAAAAATCGCCACAAGTTTAATTGATAAAAAAAGCGATATAACACCACTTCAAAAGAAAATAAATCAAATTAGTAGAGTTCTAACATACATCATTTTAGCAATTATAATTATTATGCTAATAATAGGCTTATTAATGAAAAATGACTTTTTTGATATTCTTATGTTATCAATATCTCTAGCAGTTGCAGCTATACCAGAGGGAATGTCATCGATAATTACTATTATTTTATCCTTAGGTATGACAGCAATGGCTAAAAGAAATGTTATCATTAGAAAAATGGCTTCCGTTGAAACATTAGGTTCAACTGATATCATTTGCTCTGACAAAACTGGTACTATAACTCAAAATAAAATGTTAGTAAAGTCTATCTTCGTAAATGACCACTTATATACAGACTTTGATAACATTCCTAATTGCGAATTGCTCATATCTTGTGCTAGTAATTGTGAAAATGTTGCTAAAAATAATGATACTTATATTGGTGATGAAACAGAGGTCTCAATATATAAATACTTAGAAAAAATAAATAACTCTAAGGTTGATACTAGTGAAAGAATTAAAGAATATCCTTTCGATTCAAATCGTAAAATGATGAGTACTATAAATAAAATTGAAGATAAAACATATTCATTCACAAAAGGTAGTCTAGATTCAATAATTAATAATTGTTCTAAATATATTATTGATGGAAAAATCTACACAATGAATGAAGAATATCGCGAAAAAATCTTTGCAATTGAAAAAGAACAATCAAAAAAATCCCTAAGACTTCTAGCTTTTGCTTATAAATGTGAAGATACTACTAATCCTGAAACAGATATGATTTTTATTGGTTTAATCGGTATGATGGACCCTCCAAGAGAAAGTGTTCCAACAGCCATAGCGACTTGTCATAAAGCTGGTTTAAAACCAATTATGATAACTGGTGATAGTATTAATACCGCCATTGCCATCGCCAAGTCCGTAAATATTATTGATAGTGACGATAAAGCAATAGAAGGTAAATTTGTTGATAAAATGACAGATGACGAACTATTAAAAGCCGTAAAATATTACCAAGTATATGCTAGAATAAGTCCTAATACCAAACTCCGTATAGTTGAGGCGTTGCAACAACAAGGATATGTAGTCGCAATGACCGGTGATGGTGTCAACGATGCTCCCGCAATTCAAAAAGCAGATATAGGTATTGGTATGGGAATAACTGGTACGGAAGTTGTTAAAAAAGTAGCCGATTGTATTTTAGTTGATGATAGCTTTTCAACTATAGTTGATGGTGTTGAAGAGGGAAGAAGAATAACCGCCAATATTAAAAAAATTATTCTTTATCTATTAGCTGGAAATATAGTTGAAGTTATTTTGGTTTTTGTATCAATGCTATTAAATATGGAAATGTTCACAACACTACAGCTTTTATGGATTAATTTAGTTACCGATTCCATACCAGCTATAATGCTAGCTTTTGAAAAATCGGATGAAGATATAATGGAAGATACACCATCTAATAGGTCAAACTCTAGTTTTTTTACCCCCTTTTTAAATGCCAAAATTATTATAAGTGCCATCTTTAAATCAGTAGTAATGATAATATTATTCCTATACTATGCTAATAATTATGATACAAGTTTTGCTGGCTCATTAATGTTTATTTACTTAATAGCCAATGAATTACTTTATTCACTATCTTGCCGAAATCTAAAAAAATCAGTTTTCAATAAAAAATTCTTCGAAAATAAAAGATTAATTATAAGTTTACTAGTTTTGATGGTTATTCAAATATTGGTACTCACAACAGGCTTATCCAAATTCTTCATTGTTAGTGGTTTAGGAATCAAAAATGTTTTAATTACACTTAGCATTTGTCTTTTCACTTTTATTTTAGGTGAACTAGTTAAGCCAATATATACAAAATTATTTAAAGATTATACGGAGGTAAAAAGATGAAAAGAAATAATCAAAGTAATAATCAAACATCTTTTATAATATTCGCTGGTATATTTATCGTGTGCATATTTACAGTAGTCGCAACTACTAACATTATTCCTAGAAATAATGCAAGTGACTCTTATTATGTAAAAGTAGAAGAAGACATAAATGCCAAAATTGAAGCATTTTCTATTAAAAATAATAAATTAATAATCTCTACATCAGGCGATGCCTCTGAATGTTGTGTAAAATCCACAAAAACTACACCATCTGAAAATTCATTATGTTGGAAAAAGATTAATAATAATGAGGCCATTATCTCCGTTTATGAAAATAAAAAATATTATATATGGCTTAAAGATAATAAGGGAAATATTAGTACTCCAGTAAGTACTAATACCAAGAAAGATAATTAATAAGGTGAAAATATGCAGACTTCGATAGATAATATTTACTCAATATTAAATGAAAAAGGCTTTGTTTGCCTAGGACACGGTACAGGAAGAGCAAAAGATACCGACGATATTATACAATTAATCTTTCAGGATGGCTTGCGAACAAAAGATAATTCCCTTTATTACACAACTGTAGGATTAAATACTACTGATATAGATTCACTAAAACAAACTCTATCTCATTGGCCACATTTAGATTCAAAAAAGATAATTTTAATAAGAATACCTGTTGAATATATTAATTTATTAGGTAATACGGCTGATTTAGAAGGAGAAAGATTTGGAGCTTTTTACAACGAAAAAACATCAACTGGAAAAACAACCTATTATTTAGACCCTAAATTTATAGTAGGTTATTATGATGTAGAAAGTGAAAATGTAATTATTAATAAAAATTTTGAAGAAAAATTGAGTGAACAAACTATAAAAACTTTACGAGAAAAATATAAAAAGGTACTTGAAAAAACTAAGCAAAGATTACAAAGCGAAGAAACAATAGAAACACCTTTTGCTAGTACTGAAGCTAATTCAAATGAGCAAGAAGTTCCTAGTTTAACATATGATTTAAATGATTTTGACGATGACATAGAATGGGAAGAACCAAAAGATAATAAGTCTAATTTGCCATAAGTTTATTATAAATAAATGCTAGAAAACTCTATTAATCTGATAGAGTTTTTTAGTTTTTTAAGCAAAGAAAAAAAGGAGAAAAGCTCCTTTTTAAGCTCCGGTAGGTCCGGTTGGACCAGCTGGTATTACTAAGTTTAAAACAAAATTAGGTGCATCACCGGTAATTGTTGCACTAGCATCAGTTCCTGCTGCACCAGTTTCAACAGTACCAATTGTTAAAGAAGGTGTATCTCCCGTTGCGCCTTGAGGGCCAGTAGGGCCGATTTCACCTTGCGGACCAGTAGGGCCGATTTCACCCTGAGGACCAGTAGGGCCAG
>CANRQG010000051.1 GCA_947632735.1 uncultured Bacilli bacterium
TAACATAAAGTGCAAAAATTTTCAAGTGGAAAACTTTTCTTGACAATACCCATCGGGGGGGGGGGTATAATCTTATTAATAAAAAATAAAAACTGTGCAAGAAAAAGTTGGTGGAAAATGAAAACAAATATAAAAATAATAATCGGAGTCGCTATTGGAATTTTAATATCTGTTGCATCCTGTTATGTCTTAGCTGAAACATTAATAAATAGTAAAAATGTAGTCTATGAAGATAATTCAAATTTAGCTGCTGATAATGTGCAAGAAGCGATAGACGGAACTTGTTCTAAGATAGATACGAGATTATCAGATATTGAAGATAAGCTTTATACAGTAAAAAAAATTTATGCTACTGGTTCTTTTGTTTCGTCGACTTCTCTTATTTATACTGGACTTTCAGTAACTTTACCAGCAAATTCTTATTGTAGTGTGACAGCAGGTGCTTATTTTAATTATACTCCTCCTACGATGATAGTGCTTAGTAGTAGTTCTGCTACTTCACAATATAGTCTTGCGGTTATGGATGGTTTTTATGGTTCTGATGCTGCTTATTCTACAGTGACTTATAGTACTCATACTATAAAAGAAATGACAATTTATTTATGGGCTAAATATTATGAAAATAATTCCCGAAATAATGTTACTATTGATGGTTTCTGTGCTACTAAATATAAGTAGAATATTAAGACTAATATTTATAATGATTTATGTGTGTACAAATGAAAAATTAAAAAAAATTAAAAAAAGTTGTCTTAGACTTTTTTTTACTGTATAATATAAAGCATTGGAGGGATATTATGTCAAAAGATAATAAAAAAGAAGAAACAAAAAAAGAAACAAAAAAGAAAACTAATGAAAATGTTCATAATGTAAAAATTAAAATCGAGGGTAAAGAATGGAAAGATGCTGTTGAAAAAGTTTTTAGTGCTAAACAAAAAACAGCTAAAGTCGATGGCTTTCGTAAAGGTAAAGTACCAAGAGATATTTATGAAAAGAATTTTGGTAAGCAAAGTTTATGGTTTGATGCTGCTGAAAGTCTAGTTCAAACGGCTTTTAAAAAAGCAATGGATGAGTCTAAATTAATTCCAGCTGTTCAACCAGAAGTAAACATTACTGATATGAATGATGACTTTATAGAGTATTCATTTAAGATAATCACAACACCACAAGTAAATGTAAAAAAATATAAAGGCTTAAATGTTAAACCTGAAAAAGTAGAAGTAACGGATGAGGAAGTTAATCACGAATTAGGTCATTTATTAGAAAGATATACAGAATTAGTTGTTAAAGATGGTAAAGTAGAAAATGGTGATATTGCTATTATCGACTTTGAGGGCTTTAAAGATGGTGTGGCTTTTGATGGTGGAAAGGGAGAAAATTATTCTCTAGAAATAGGCTCAAATACTTTTATACCTGGTTTTGAAGAACAAGTAATTGGAATGAAAGCAGGAGATGAGAAAGAGTTAAATTTAACTTTCCCTCGAGATTATGCATCTAGTGAATTAGCTGGAGCTAAGGTTATTTTTAAAGTAAAGGTTAATGAAGTAAAACAAAAACAAAAACGTGAACTTGATGAAGACTTTTTTGAAGATTTAGGAATGGAAGGAATCGATTCTGAAGAAAAGCTAAGAGAAGAGTTAAAAAATTCTATTAAAGCAGAAAAAGAAATGGATGCAGAAAATAGATATGTAAATACTTTATTAGAAGAAGTTTCTAAGAATGTAGATGTTGATATTCCTGAAGAAATGGTCAATGAAGAAATAGAGCGTTTAATGGAACAATTTGAAGAAAGATTAAAAATGCAAGGTGTTTCTTTAGAAATGTATTATGCTTTTACTAAGAGTAGTGAAAATGATTTAAAGAGTCATTTAGAAAAAGAAGCTTATGCTAATGTTTTATATCGTTTAATGCTTGATGAAATAACTAAACTAGAAAATATTGAAGTTAGTTTAGAGGAAGCAGAAAAAGAAGCTGAGGCAATGGCAGAAGCATATGAGACAGAAAAAGAAGAATTTATAAAGCATTTTGGTGGATTAGAAGTTGTTCAGTATGATTTAAAAATGCGTAGAACAATTGAAAAGTTAAAAGAATTAAATAAGTAGAAAAAACTTAAAGACGTTAGAGTGACGTTTTTAAGTCTTTTTTTTTAAATTTTGTTGAAAAATATTTTTTTTTATTTATAATAGAAAGCAGTATTTAAAAACTGGAGGTAGTATGTCGTGGAAAATAACTATGATAATAAACTTTTAGTGTTAATTATAAATGATATGGTAGTTTTACCTAATACGGAAATTAGAATTGAATATGATAATATCTATGATAGACAAATGATAGATATAGTTGAAAATAGCGAAGATAATTTAATGATAATAGTTAATCCTTTAGAAGAAAACTTTTCAGGACTTACTTCACTTCCTAAATATGGAACATTAGGACGTTTAAAATTAAAAATAAATGTTCCTAACGGAAAAACAAGAGTAGTTATTGAAGGCTTAGAGAGAGTTTTTATTCCTAACTACTATGAAGAGGGAAAATTTTTTAAGGCTAATTATGAAGATGTTTATATTGAAAGTAATGAAGATGATGAAAATTATTTTAATATTTTGATAAAATCTTTAGAAAGTTATGTTGATAAAGTTCCTTATATGGGTAATGCGATTATTTCCCAAGTAGATAGTGTTGATACTCTCAGTGATTTATGTGATTTAATTGTTAGTTTTATTCCGATAAGTTATAAGGATAAGAAAAAATATGTTACAACTATTTCTCCAATTGAAAGAGCTAAGATGCTTATTTTAGATATGAATAGGGGTATTAAATTAATTGATTTAGAGAGAAAAATAGAACGTGAAGTTGAAGAAGAATTAGACTCTTCTCAAAAAGAATATTTTTTACGAGAAAAAATAAAAATAATGCAAAAGGAATTAGGAGAAGCAAACAGTAAGGATGATGAAGTAGAGCTTCTTAAGAAAAAGCTTAAAAAATTAAAGTGTAATGCAAAGGTTAAAGAAAAAATAAAACAAGAGATAGCTCGTTATGAGAATTTAAATAGTAATTCACCAGAATTAGGTATGATTAGGGAATATATTGATTGGATGATTAATTTACCGTGGAATAATTATACAAAAGATACGGATGATTTGGAAAAAGTTAGTAGTATTTTAAATTCTTCACATTATGCTTTAGATGAAGTAAAGGTTCGTATTTTGGAATATCTAGCGGTAAAGCAAAATACCAATAATTTGCGTAGTCCAATAATTTGTTTAGTTGGTCCTCCAGGAGTTGGTAAGACTTCTCTTGCTTTAAGTATTGCTAAAAGTTTAGGAAGAAAAGCCGCTAAAATAAGTGTGGGTGGAATAAATGATGAGGCTGAGATAGTGGGTCACAGAAGAACGTATATTGGTGCAAATCCTGGTAGAATTATTCAGGGAATAAGAAAAGCTGGTACGACTAATCCTGTTTTTATAATTGATGAAATTGATAAAATGACGAAAGATATTAAAGGAGACCCCGCTAGTAGTTTACTGGAAGTTTTAGACCCAGAGCAGAATAATAAGTTTTCTGACCACTATATTGAAGAAGAATTTGATTTATCAAAGGTTATGTTTATTGCCACCGCTAATTATGTAGAACAAATACCTTATGAATTAAGAGATAGGTTAGAAATAATTAATATATCTAGTTATACAGAGTATGAAAAATTGGATATTGCTAAAAACCATCTAGTTCCTAAAATATTAGAAGAGCACGGTTTAACGTCTTTACAGGTCCAAATTACTGATGAAGCTTTAATGAATATAATTAGATATTATACAAAAGAAGCTGGGGTTAGAGAGTTAGAAAGAATAATTGCGACTTTATTTAGAAAGATAGTTAAAAAGTTATTACTAGAAAAGACAGAAGTTTTTTTCAAGATAGATACAAATCTTTTAGAAGAGTTTTTAGGTAAGAAAAAATATTTTTATATGGAAAGTGCCGATAAGGAAGAAATTGGTGTCGTTAATGGAATGGCATATACTGTTTTTGGAGGAGATATTTTACCTATCGAAGCAACGATGTTTAAAGGTAAAGGAGAACTTATTTTAACAGGCTCTTTAGGTGAAGTTATGCAAGAGTCTTGTCATATTGCTTTAGATTATATTAAAGCTAATATGAAAAAGTTTGGTATAAAAATAGAGAATTTTTTAGAAAATGATATTCATATTCACGTACCAGAAGGAGCTGTTAATAAGGATGGTCCTTCAGCTGGTGTTACTATCACAACAACACTAATAAGTCTTTTTACAAAAACGAAAGTAGGAAAAGATGTCGCAATGACAGGGGAAATTACTTTACGAGGACGTGTCTTAGCAATAGGTGGTTTAAAGGAAAAGATAATTGGCGCGCACAGAGCTGGTATTAAGAAAGTTTTTTTACCATATGAAAATGAAAAAGATTTAGATGAAATACCAAAAGAAATAAAAAATGATATTGAATTTTACTTTGTTAAGAATTATAGTGATATTTTTAATAAGCTATTTAAGGAAGTTAAACTATGAGTGTAAGTGAATTTTATAATATGTTAAGGGTAAAAGCCCAACTGATTATGGTAAAGGAGAAAGATTTAGAAAAAATAATGACCGAAGAAGAATTTTCAAACTTCTTAGAAGGTGTTTATCTACTTTTAGAAAAAGAAGAAGCTTTTTTACTAATATCAAGTGCTTTTATAGAAAAGATAAGAAATATAATTGAAGTAAAAAGATTTTCTAAGAATGTTGACTCTAACAAGATAAATCAGATAATAGCTAAAATTAATGAATTAGAAATGCTAGAAGAAAGAGTAAAAGTATTAAAAGTAGATAGTTATGTTCAATATCAAAGTGAAATTAGACGAATAGATTTTGGTAGTTTAGAAAATTTTTTAGGTGCGATTAGCCTAGACTCAGAAGTTTTAGATTCTTTATTAAAATATGATAGTGATTATCGTAATGATGAAATCTTTTTAAGTGCAACTAGTTATTTTCTTAATGTTAACCCAGATATTTATAAGGATGAAGATATTTCTTTTATTACTAAGAAAAAATTAGATGAAATAATTTTAAAAAAGGTTCCTTTAAGAAGTCGATATATAAAAAAATATGCTAAAAGGGTAAGAAGTAATTTTTCTAATTAAGAAAGGAATTTA
Organism: uncultured Bacilli bacterium; assembly: GCA_947632735.1. Lineage (GTDB taxonomy): Bacteria > Bacillota_I > Bacilli_A > RF39 > UBA660 > CANRGD01. The sequence goes on from CANRQG010000051.1 coordinate 5,165, forward strand.
TTATGGAAGAAAAGTTATTAAGATTTGCGAAGATTTTAGCTATAAAAAGTAAGCTTATATGTTATGATGTAGATGATTTAATTAAAGAATATAGAAGCCCTGATTCTTTTATTCTTTTTGTTGAAAGTATAGAAGCTTTAGTGGAAGATGATAAGGAATTTTTTTCTTTTACGGAGTTAAAACGTGATGTTTTAGAAGTTTTTTCACTTTATCGTTATCAAAATATTGATAAGGAAATAAAAGATAAGATGAATAAAATAATTAGTATTTTTAATACGATGAAGCCTAAAGATGAAGAAGAAGCAAGTAATGCCATAATAGATTATTGTACAAAGGAAATAATAAAGAGAAATTTTATTATATATCCAGATTCTTTACTTGAATCAATAGCTAATGATATAGATGTTTTTATTTCTATTTTTGAAGATGATTTAGAAAATTTTGAAGAAAAAAAGTTTGTTATGGCTTCTCTTTATTACTTTGGTAATCTCTTTCCAGAAATGTATAAAGATGAAGAGATAAGAGAAGTTGTTTTTCATTATTTAGAGAAAGTAAAAAAAGAAAAGAGTCCTTTTAAGAGAAACTTTAAAGGTTATGTCAAAGATATCAATAAAAAATTTTTAGAGAAGTAGAATAGATTTACTTCTTTTTTCATATCATTAGATATAGGAGGCTAAGAAATGAAAAAAAATATATCTTTTGATAAGAAAATTACTTTTCCTACAATGATAGGAGAAATTAGTGCGATAGATTTAGAACATACATTAAAGTTTACTGATGAAAGTAATGTTTTAGGAGATTTTATTGTTAAAGGAAAGTATAAATTAACAGAAGCATCGCGTTTAGAAGAAGATTTTAGTTATAAGATTCCTACAGAAATAGTTCTAACAGAAAAGTTAGATATTAGTACAGCTAGTATTGAGATAGTTGATTTTTATTATGAATTAGAAAATGAAGATACAATGGTTTGTCATATTGAAATAAAATTAGAAGGAGTAGAAAAAATTGAACTAGAAGAGGAACTTGTTAGAGAGAGTTTAGTTTTAGAAGAAGAAACAGAAGAAAGAGAATGTGATGGAGAAATAAAAAAGGAAGAAGAAAAAGAAATACCACATAAAGAAAAACCTTTAGAAGAGGTATTAAAAGAGGAAAGAAAAGAAGAAGTAGGGGAAGAAGATTTGAATGGTAAAGACACAAAAGAAATAGAAAAGGAAGAAGATGTTAATTTTTTAGATAATGTCGATAGTTTATCAAATATATTTTCTTCTTTAGCAGAAACAGAAGAGACTTTTTCTACTTACTCAGTATATGTTTTACGGGAAGATGAAACAGTTAATACAATTATAGAAAAGTATAAAACAACGAAAGAAGAATTAGAAAAATATAATGATTTAACAGCTTTATCTAAAGGTGCAAAGATAATTATTCCAGTTAGTAATGATTAAAAAATTATTAGAAGAGAAAAATTTATCTTTAAATAATATCGGCTATAAGGGTCATAGTATAGTTATTTTTACGGATAAGGGTAAGTTTGTTTTAAAGGAAAAAAAGAATGATTTAAGAGAAATACACAATTATTTAAATGTAAAAAAGTATCATAATTATTTACCTATTATTAATGATTATAGTGATAGTTTTGAGATTTATCCTTTTATTGAAGAAGTTTCGGTAAGTAATTCTTCTAAGGCAATGGATATGATTTATGAACTTAGTATGTTACATATAAAAACAACTACTTATGAAGAAATTAACTTGGATGAAGTTAAAAAGTTATATGAAGATACTAATAAAAGAATTGAATATTTATACAAGTATTATTTAGATTTACAAGATTATATTGAGGGTAATGTTTATATGGCTCCTTCGGAATATCTTTTAATAAGAAATATTAGTCTTGTTTATCGGCTTCTTAATTTTTCAAAAGAAAAGTTAGATGCTTGGTTTAAAAATCGCGAAAAGTTACAGAAGGAAAGATATGTTCTTTTAAATAATAATTTGAAGATGGAGCATTTTTTGGAGGGGGAAGATAATTATTTTATTAATTGGAGTAAGGCTAAAAGAGGTTTAGTTATTTATGACTTTTTAAATTTTTTTCAAAATAATTATTTGGAGTTAGATATGAAGTCTTTATATCAACTATATCGGTCTAAGTATCCATTTAGTATGAGTGAAGAGAATTTATTTTTAGCTCTTTTAGCTATTCCTTTTGAAGTTGATTTTAAGGATAGTAATTATGTAAATACTTTAAAGGTAAAGAATTTAGTTATTTATTTAAACAAAGTAAGGGAATTTATTTCAGAAGAAGATGAAGAAAACGAGGAAAAAGATGAATAGAAATTCAAAGAAAAGGATAAAAGCATTTAATCTAGTTGTGATGAAGAGAAGAAGGAGTAGTTGATAAAAGATAACAATAATAGTTATTATGATACCTGAAAGATAGAAGATATTATTTCTTCTTTTTTGTTTGCAGAAGTTACAACGACAAAAAAAGGAATGTTTGTTTTTCATATTTATCACCTATAGTATTTTATGAACTTAGTCTCTTTTTGGTACTTTCAATTTGGGCATTTACTTGGTATAATTTAGATAGTTGGAGGTTATTAATGAAGTATAAATGTAGTATTTGTGGAAAAGTATTTGAAAGTGATGAGGAAATTGTTAAGTGCCCTTATTGTGGAGCAGGAGGGGATAATATTTTAAAGGTAGAAGAAGGGTCTTTGGTAGATTCTATGGATGATAAGTCTTTCGTAGATAAGCCGGGAGAGAAAGTGAGTCCTGTAAGGGAAGAGAGTCCTTTAGAAGAGGTACTTACTGATGAAGATAAAGGGCCTATTCCTATTTCAGATAGTAATCCGGGTATTGTTCGTATTGAAGAAAGATGTATCAAATGTGGAAGATGTAGGACGATATGTCAAGAACAAGTAGGAGTTTTGTATTCTTTTTCTAAGGCTAAAAGAGAGGTATGTTTATCTTGTGGACAATGTATTTTAAATTGCCCAGTTGGGGCTTTGGTACCAAGATTTAATTATAAAAAAGTTTTTGATTATTTATATGATACAGAAAAGGTAGTAGTTGCTTTTACTTCACCAGCTGTTAGAGTAGCGTTAGGGGAAGAGTTTCAAAGTTTAGAAGATAATGTCGAAGGGAAAATGGTGACAGCTTTAAAAAAGTTAGGCTTTGATTATGTTTTTGATACAACTTTTGGGGCTGACTTGACAATTATGGAGGAAGCAGCAGAATTTATAGAACGTTATAAGAATGGTAAAAATCTACCACAGTTTAGTAGTTGCTGCCCAGGATGGGTAAGATATTTGGAAATTTATCATCCTAATTTAATTAAACATTTATCTACTTGTAAAAGTCCTATTGGAATGCAGGGGACAATGATAAAAAATTATTTTAGTGAAATGATGGGTATTAAAAAAGAAGATATTATTGCGGTAGCGGTTACGCCTTGTACAGCTAAAAAACGGGAAATTACTTTACCTGATAATAGAGATACCGATTATGTAATTACGACAACAGAGTTAGCGATGATGTTAAGAGAAAAGGAAATTGACTTTAATTCTTTAGAAAATAGTAGTTTTGATAAATTAATGAATCGTGGTAGTGGCGGAGGAGTCATTTTTGGTAGTTCAGGTGGAGTATGTGAAGCTTTAGTTAGAACGGTATATTATTTTTTAACAGGAAAGGATGCACCAGCGGAGTTTTTGGAATTTATCTCTGTTAGAGGATACAATAGTTGCAAAGAAGCTTCTGTTTCAATTGGCGAAATTAAGTTGAATTTATTAGTCATTCGTGGTATGCTAAATATCGAGGACATTTTAAAAGAGCTAGATGATGGTAAGAAGAAATATGACTTTATCGAGGTTATGAATTGTCCTTTAGGATGTGTTGGTGGTGGAGGTCAACCTCTAGGTATTGTTTCTAAGCAACAAGAGATAGTTGAAAAAAGAAGTAGAGGCTTGTATAAGGAAGATAGTAATCTTTCTATTAGGGCAAGTTATCAAAATCCTGATATAATTGATATATACAAAAGTTATTTAGAAAGACCACTAAGTCCTAAAGCAGAAGAGCTTCTTCATACAAGTTATGAAGATAGAAGTAGTATATTAGGATAGTAATCCTTAATATAAATTTATAAAGAAAGAGGTAAAATTTATGGAATTAAAAGGAAGTAAAACAGAACAAAATTTAATGACTGCTTTTGCAGGAGAGAGTCAAGCTAGAAATAAATATACTTATTATGCTAGTAAGGCTAAGAAAGATGGTTATGAACAGTTAGCGGCTATCTTTTTAGAGACAGCTGAGAATGAAAAAGAACACGCTAAGTTATGGTTTAAAGAGTTACACGGTGGGGATATTCCAACAACAGAAGAAAATTTAGTTGATGCCGCAAATGGGGAAAATTATGAATGGACAGAAATGTATAAAGAATTTGCAGAAACAGCTAAAGAAGAAGGCTTTACACGTTTAGCATTTCTTTTTGAGAAAGTTGGAGAAATTGAAAAGGAACACGAAAAGAGATACTTAAAGTTACTTCAAAATGTTAAAGATGATAGAGTATTCCACAAAGATGGAGAAAAGATTTGGGTATGTCGCAACTGCGGACACGTTTATACAGGAAAAGATGCTTTAGAAGTATGTCCAGTATGTAGTCATAAACAAAGCTTTATGGAATTAAAAGCAGAAAATTATTAGGAAGAAAGTACTCAAGTTAGAGTGCTTTTTTCTTAATGGGAGGTAATTTTATGACAAAGGAAAAAACTAGTTTAAAAAAAATAATGATGCTTTTTCAGGAGAAGATTTAGTTATTTTAGTTCTTTATAAATTAAGAGATAAATT
>CANRQG010000052.1 GCA_947632735.1 uncultured Bacilli bacterium
AAGTATAAAGAAAAATGTAATAAGTTAAATGACGATGATTATTTTGCTAGTTTTTTAAGCTATGAAGAAGACCAAAAGTTCTTAAGAAACTCATACATCAGTGAGGGCGAAAGAATAGGTGAAAGACGAGGTAAGCAACAGGGCATAGCAATAGGTGAGAAACGTGGTTTGGCTATAGGTGAAGAACGAGGTAAAAAAGTCGGAACAGAAAACACCCAAAGACAAATTGCTAAATCGATGCTCAAAGACGGTTTCACAGTAGCTCAAGTATCAAAGTATACAAAGTTACCTGAAAGTAATATTTTATCTCTATAAAGCAAGAACAAAGTTTCTTGCTTTTTCAATTTTGTGAAAACTTTTTCTTGACAACACCACCCTGGGGGGGGGTATTATCTTATTAAGAAAAAAATAAAAACTGTGCAAGAAAAAGTTGGTGAAAAAGTGAAAACAAATTTAAAAATATTAATCGCATCAGTAGTAACTATTTTAATATCAGTTAGCTCTTGTTATGTACTAGCAGAAACACTAATAAATAGTAAAGATGTAGTCTATGAAGATAACTCTAATTTAGCAGCGGATAATGTGCAAGATGCGATAGACGGAACTTGCACAAAAATAGATACAAGACTATCAGGCATTGAAGATAATTTGTATACAATAAAGAAAATGAGTAATAGTAAGTCAATTACTTCAACAACAGACTGGTCATATAGTGGTTTATCAATTACACTCCCAGCGAACGCTTGTTGTTCAATTAATTATTATGCTTTTTGGAATTCCATTCCTCCAGCAGGAATTATGGTAAGTAATAGTTCTACCGTTGGTCCACAATATACACAGGCTTTGGCCACTACGACTCTTGATAATCTTCAAAGCCTCTCTGCAAATCTTACTGAGTGTACGTCTACAGAAATAACTCATTATATATGGTCTAAATTTTATAGCGTTTCTCGAAATTCTGTTGCCTATAATGGTTTTTGCACAATTAAATATAAGTAATCATATCCAAAATTTAACTTTTGGAGATTCTTTAAAAAAATCTCATACAAGCTTTATAAACAACCCCAACTTGTAGTAATAACTGCTTCATTTGTCAATAAGTATTAAAAAACATTTACTAATAGGTACTATTGATGGTATAATATAGAGCAACTTGGAGCTGAGATTATGGATAAATTTGATCAAGATACTATTGATAGAATAATAGAAGTAAAAAGGATTAAAAAAATTTATAAGAGTGGTCAATTAGAAGCTGCTAAAAAAGCTATTATAAAATATTTAGCTAAAAACCCTGATGATTATTATGCTTGCTTTACAGCTGGTCGTATTTTAGAAAATGCTAGATGTTATGATGAAGCCGAAAAATATCTTTTAAAAGTTGTTGCTAGTGAAAGTGATAATAAATATAGTGCTTATGGTACTTTAGGTAGAATAGAAGAAGATAGAAAAAATATTCCCAAAGCTATTTCATATTATGAAAAAGCTATAAGTGGCCCTTATATAGAAACTTATTCCATAAGAGCCTTAAGTTCTATTTATATAGATAAACACGAATATGATAAAGCTTTAGAATTACTTAGTAAAATAAAAGATACAACCCCTGATTATTATAATTTTGAAGTAGCTAGAATTTATACTGAATTAAAAGAATATGCTAAGGCTAGAACATACTTAGATAAAATTCCTGCTTCGGAATCGAGCTTTTATCGTAAAGTTTGTTTACAAAAAGCTATTGTCAATAAGTGTCTATTTGATTATGAAAAAGCCTTAAGTGACTTAGAACAATTACTTACTAAAGAAGATGCTCTTTCTTATAAAGCTATCTATGAAATGGCTAATATTAATTTTTCTTTAAAAAATTATGCTAAAGCTAAAGAACTAATAAATAATTATCACAATAATGTTAAACAAAAATTTTTACTAGGTAAAATCAATGAAGTTGAAGGTGATATAGCTTCAGCTAAAGAAAACTACACTATCTCTGTTAATTCTACTTCAAAAAATATTAAATGTGAAAGTGCCTTTCGTTTAGCAGAAATACTTTTAGAAGAAAAAGAATATGATAAAGCTCTTCATTACTACAATAAAGCTGTAAACGACCATAAAGTTTTTCCTGTTTCCATTTATTTTAGAATAGTCGCTATCTATATAAGGACTAAAAGATATCAAGAAGCTTATCAATTAATGGAATTTATAAAAGAAAATAGACCTAGTATTGTTCAAGAATACTTATTCCGTTCTACTAATACTTTTTTAAAGAATGTTCTAGGAATGCCAATTGATAAAGATACTTTATGCTACCGAGAATCAATGCTTGTCGATTATTCATTTGAAAAAATGTATAATCACGTTAATTTTTATGTTGCTGATACTAAACCCAAATTTATTAATTATAGTTTTAGTGAGATTTATACAAAAGCCAAAAAAGGTTTAACTAATAAAAATAAAGTTGAAACTTGTCTTTTAGATACTTATGATATCAATATAGAAAATGTTGGCACCTTAGATGGTAAAGTTACTGATAAACTACGAGTAATAACTATTCCTAATACTAAACTTATTATTGATATGTATCCAAGCTTTGAAGAAACACTAAAGGATAAAATGAAAAAAGAACAAGAAAGAGAAAAAGTTAAAGTAAAAAATAAAGACTAAATAGAAGATTAAAGATTTATAAAAAAAATTCATTTAAAGAATAAAACTTAATCGAATACTAGACTCATCGAAAGAGTCTTCTTTTTTTGTCAAAAAGCTGTCAAATTAATAAAAAAAAATTTTAGTTATTTACTTTTTAAGCTTTTTTAGGTATTATATAGATAAGTAGTGGTTGATAGTGGTGAAAAGTGGGGGATGTCTAATGCTTATAGGTGAATACCATCACAGTATTGATGATAAGAAAAGACTAATAATTCCAGCTAAATTTAGAGAACAACTAGGTAATGAATTTATAATTACTAGAGGAATTGAAAATTGTCTTTTTGCTTATTCTACTGCTAACTGGGAAAAAATTGTTCAAAAGTTAGAAAGCCTACCATTCACTAAGAAAGATGCACGACAATTTACGCGTTTCTTCCTATCAGGAGCTACTATAGCAGAATTTGATAAACAGGGCCGTATTGTGATAACTCAACCATTAATTGACTACGCTAATATCGAAAAAGAGTGTGTCATTATTGGAACAGGTGATCGTCTTGAAATATGGGACTCTACTGCTTGGAATCAATTCTTTAATTCTGCCAAAGACAATATGTCAGACATAGCCGAGAATTTATTTGAAAGTGTGAATATTTAATGGAAAAACACGTAAGCGTCTTATTAAATGAATCTATTTCCTCCCTAAATTTAAAAGAAAATAGTATTGTAGTTGATTGCACGCTAGGCTATGGAGGACACAGTAGTAACATCTTAGAACGGATAAAAAAGGGGTATTTATTCGCCTTTGACCAAGATAGTGAAGCAATTCGGCATAGTACCAATCGCTTAAAAAAGGTTGGTACTAACTTCACTATTATTAAGAGTAATTTTGTCAATTTAAAAGAAGAATTAAAAAAAAGAAATATTACTAAAGTTGATGCAATTCTCTTTGATTTAGGAGTTTCTTCACCTCAACTTGATGAAAAAGAAAGAGGCTTTTCTTATCACGAAGATGCACCCTTAGATATGCGAATGGATAAAGAAAACCCGTTAACAGCTTATGATGTCGTAAATAGCTATAGTAAAGAAGAATTAGTAAGAATTTTTACTGATTATGGTGAAGATAAATTCGCAAGAAATATTGCGAATAAAATAGTACTTGCTAGAGAAGAGAAGAAAATTAAAACAACATTAGAGTTAGTGGAAATTATTAAAAGTGCTGTCCCAATGAAGTTTCGTCTTAATAAGCATCCAGCTAGACAAATATTTCAAGCTATAAGAATTGAAGTAAATAACGAGCTTAATGTTTTAGAAAGTGCTCTAAAACAAGCTAGCGAGTTATTAAATATAAATGGAAGATTAGCGGTTATTACCTTTCACTCTTTAGAAGATAGAATCGTTAAGAAATATTTTAAAAAACTTACAGAAATTGATTCTAAAGTTAAAGGCCTACCAAATGTTCCAGATAGTTATTTAAATAATTTTAAATTAGTTTATAATAAAGCACTTACACCTAGTCCTGAAGAGATTAATGATAATCCTCGTTCTAGAAGTGCTAAGCTTAGAGTCATTGAAAGAATAAAGTAATTTAAAGAATAAAGTGATTTAAACAATAAAGTCATTGAAAGAATAAAATAGGAGATGTTAAAGTTGCATAAGAAAAAGAAAGTTTTAAAAATATCAAAGTTTGAAAAATTATTATACTTAGTAGCTTTGTTTTTACTAGTTATTTCACCAATATCTGTTGTCTTTTCAAAAGCAACTTTAGCTAAGGTTAATTTTGAAGTAGAAAAAGAAAAGAAAGAAATAGCCACGCAAGAGAAGAAAAATGAAAGTATTACGATGGCTATCGATGAATTAGCTTCCTTAACTAAAATACAAGAAGTTGCAGAAGAACAAGGTTTAAGTTATAATAATAATAATATTAAAACTGTAACAGAAGATAATTAGGAACGGAAGATAATTAGGAGTGGTTTAATTGAAAAAGAGAAAGAAGAAAAACAATATAAAGTATTCAAAAATATTTATCTTACTTTCTCTTTTTTTGTTTGTCATTATGATAGCCCGTCTACTCCAGTTAGGTTTATCTAAAAAAATAGATAATATTAATTTGCAAGAACTTGCTTCAAAAAGAACAACAAAGACCGAAGTTATTCCCGCTGAAAGAGGTAATATTTATTCCAAAGATGGCGATATTCTAGCCCAAAATGTTTCTTCTTATAAATTAATTGCTTATTTAGACCCTAAAAGAACAACCGATGAAGATAAGCCCCAGCACGTAGTTGATAAAGAAAAAACCGCTGAAGCTCTTGCCCCTATCTTACAGATGGATAAGGAAGAAATACTAAAGAATTTACAAAAAGAAAATGTCTATCAAACAGAGTTTGGTTCCCACGGAAAAAATCTTAATGAGTTAACTAAACAAAAAATAGAAGATTTAAATTTACCAGGCCTTGACTTTATAGAAAGTTTTCGTCGCTACTACCCTAAAGGAGACTTTGCTTCTTATGTAGTTGGCTATGCTAAAGAAAATGAAGAGGATGAAATTACTGGTGAAATGGGAATTGAAAAATATTATGATAAGCTTTTAAAAGGAAAAAATGGGACTAGGACTTATCAAAAAGATTTAAAAGGTTATCATATTGCGAATACAAAGATATTAAAAAAAGATGCGATTAGTGGTAAAGATATTTATTTAACAATTGATAGTAATGTACAATTCTTTGTAGAACAAGCCCTAAATAATTCTGATGTTGGCTATGACTGGGACTGGTTTCATATAACTATTTTAGATGCTAAAGATGGTTCTGTTTTAGCGACATCTACTTCACCATCTTTTGACCCTAATGTAAGAAATATTACCAATTATCTTGATTTAGCCGTTGCTTCTCCTTATGAGCCTGGTTCAACTATGAAGACCTTTACTTATATGGCCGCAATGGAAAATGGCGTTTACGACGGTAATGAAACTTATGAGTCTGGAGTTTATACAACAAGCGATGGTACCCAAATCGGTGACTGGGACCGTAGCGGTTGGGGAAGACTAACCTTTGATAAAGGTTATGCTATGAGTAGTAACGTTGGAGTTATTAATATAATTAATCGACATATGAATAGTATGATGTTAAGACAATATTTTAAACGACTAGGTTTTGGTCGAAAAACAGGTATTACGTTACCTAATGAGCAAACAGGTTCGCTTAATTTTAAATATGAAACAGAAATATTTAATGCTGGCTTTGGTCAAGGAATAACAACAACCCCAATCCAAAATGTTCAAGCTATGACACCTCTTACTAATGATGGTATTTTACTAAGACCATATATTGTTAAGAAAATAGTTGACCCTGAGACAAAAGAGACTATTTTAGAAAATACCAAAGATGAATCTGAAAGAGTCGCCTCCACTACAACTGTACAAAAAATTCTTTCCTTGATGGATGACTGTGTAAATGGTTATGGAAATACAGGTAGTGGCTACCGCATTAGTAGTGGAGAGTTAATCGGTAAGACAGGTACAGCCCAGATATCAGAAAATGGCGGTGGCTATTTAACTGGACAAAGCGATATTATTTCTTCCTTTGCCGGAATTTATCCTAAAAGTGACCCCCAAGTAATTATTTATGCTTCTGTTAAAAGACCAACAGCAGGTAGTCAAAAACCTATTAGTAACGCTGTTAAAGAAATAGTTGGTAACTTAGCTAAGTATTATGGCCACGAACAAGAAACAGATAATTCCCTAGATATAAAAGATTATAAAGTAGAAAGCTATATAAATAAAAAACTAGATACTGTAAAACCAAGATTAGATAATAATGGCTTAAGTTATAATATTTTAGGAACAGGTAGTAAGATAGTAAAACAAATACCAGATGAGGGTAGTGTCATTACTAATAAGGATACAATTTTCTTAATTACTAATGAGAATGTTACTGTTCCTAATGTGGTAGGTTTATCAAGTAAAGTTGCTAAGAACTTATTAGAAAAGTTAAATATTAAAGTAAATCTAGATGGCGTAGGTTATGTAGTTGAACAATCAGTAGGAGAGGGAACTAATATTAGTAATGATATGGAGATAAATCTTAAGTTAAATCCAAAGTTTTAAGGGGTATGTAAAATGAAAAAAATGCTTAGAATGAGAAATTCAATAATAGTTATTCTATGTTTCACAATTATTTGTATGGCCATTGGCTTTTCACTTCTTTCTATTAAGTTAGAAAAAATAAAAAAAGAAAAACCAAACTTTAATATTATGTTTGAAAAAGTTATAGTAAATGACAATACTAAAAGTAATTCTAAATGTAGTAATAGTATTATAAATAGTTCTAAAGAAGTATATATGAATTGCCTTTTAGATGAAGGCTACCAATTATCTTATTCAGTAGTTATTAAAAATGTTGGTAATATGGATGCCCAAATTATTTCCGTAGTAGAAAATGTTCTTTCTTCTAATAGTAGTACCTTTCCAGTTAAGATAAAACATTCTGATTTAGGAGGAGAAGTCTTAAAACCAAATGAAGAAGCTACTTTAGATGTATCATTTAATTATCCTAAAGGCTCCCTAGGTATCCCCCAAAACTTTAATTACAGCCTATTTTTAGTAGCGTCTTCTCCTAGTAATTCATAATTAGAAGAAGTAATAGAAAGTGAGGAATGATTTATGAAAAAAGGAAAATTTAAAATCATTCTCTTAATAGTTATAGCGCTTGTCTTTATTTCTAGTGGCTTTATCTATCTAGGAATTACCTTAAATAAAAAGTCAGAGCCCCTTGTCGTTACCAAAACTTTACTTGAAGAAGTTTTTCCGAAGATAACTCGCTTTTTTGCCTTTTCAGATTTAGCAAATTCTGATAGTTTTAGCTGTAATTTTGATATAAAAATAGAAAATAATACTTCTAATGCTACTTCCTTAACTGCTAACTACAAATTATTAAGAAATATAACTGCGAAGATAACCCCTTATGAAGCTAATATTTCCTTTTTACAAGATGAAAAAGAAAAGCGCGCTCTTTTAGAAGCTAAAGAAAACCTAAGTAATGGTCCTTTAAATAGTAGCTTATTAATAGAAAACGCTACTAGTTATTATAAAGTAGAAGATTATACTGAAACCTATATTAATAATGGTAGTAGTAATTATTTTGAAAATGCCTCTTCTAAAAATATTTTCGATAATATAAATTACTTGATGGAGCTTTATTTTAATTCTTTTATTGCCAATTTAAAAGAAGAGTATTTTACTAAGTATCCTACTACTACAATAGTTAATGAAAAAGAAGAAAAAGTAAATAGAATTAGTCTTAAACTTACAAATGATATTTTAGAAAAAATCCAAAAAGATATTTATCGTGACTTAAAGAAAAATATAGTTTTTACTAGTTTAGTTAGTAATACTAGTTTCTTTTCTTTAGAAGATAACGCATCAATAACTTTAAATATTTATGTTGATAGAGTTTTTAGTAAAATAAGAAAAATAGAATTAGTTAATTTAATAGGAGAAGATGAAAGTAAGATTAGTTATGAAGCAAATGATAAGATGTTGCTATATATTGTTAATAATGATAAAATAGAAGAGTATATAAAAGTTAAAAACAAAGAAATAACTATTTATGATGCTAATAATAAAAGTATTGGCCAAGTAGCTATTAAAAATACTAAGTCTAAAGCTATTAATATTTATTTAAATGATTTAGATAATTATTTTGAGTTTGTTTATGAGAGTCAAAGTGATAAAAATGAAAATAGGAAGCTTTTAAGTTTAAATTTAAGAGTAAAAAACATTGATATTATTAATTTTTTGTTTAATGTTAATAGCGAATGTACAAAGAAAGCTAATATTATAGAAAATACAGAAGATTCTATATTGCAAAGTAGTTTAGACAAAGATATTAGAAATAAGCTTAATAATATAAAAGATAGTAGATTCTTAAGGCTAATTGACTAAGGAGGTAAAGTATGGCAAAAAGACGTTTTATAATTGATTTTGATGAAGAGACAAATAAGAAGAAAATTGTAGTAGGAGATGTATTATTACTAGTAGTTTTTGGAGCTTTAATAGCTTTAGTAGTGACTTTAATGTTAACGGCTAAGAAAGAAAAAGATAATCCTAGTAATGTTTTTGCAGATTTAATAGTTCCTATTGTTGAAGAAAACTCTAAAAATGAGTTTCTTGTAGATTTATCGGCTATTGATAATAAAGAGTATACAATTAAAGTTACTAATTACCACGGAGATGATGATATTAATAAGAAAGAACTTAATTATGATTTAGAAATAATTAATGAAGAAGATGTTCCAATAGCTCTTTATAAAAATGAAATAAAAGATAATTTAATTTCTTCTAATAATGAAGTTTTAGTTGAGAAAAATAATTTAAAATCTAAAGAAAAACAAGAAGACGTTTATCGAATAGTAGTAAAGACAGATAAAAAACTAAGTGACAAAGATACGATAAAAGTTTTAATAACTAGTTAGGTTAGGAAAACTTGTACCAAATTTTCTGAAAAGTCTTGCATTTAATAATAAAATACTCTATAATTTATTTAGCAAGCAAAATCTTGCATATAATAAAAATAGATATACCTAATCTCGGTAAGTTAGGTGTATCTCCAATAGATGTTGTTGACACACTAACACTTACATTAAAGGGTTCTTAAACATTAAGGAGTGGTGAAAGAAATTTTACCACTTTTTAAAATACAAAAAAAGACATTACAACACAAACCTGTTATAATGTAGTTAATAGAAAAAAATAAACAAAATAAAGGGTGTTGTTAA
>CANRQG010000053.1 GCA_947632735.1 uncultured Bacilli bacterium
CGAACGGTACGTACGGTGGTGTGAGAGGGTATCATATCAATAAATAAAGTTATTGAAAATTTACTCTACTCGATTATTAAAAACAAACATATACTTTATTAGGTGATTTTAGTGATCGAAGAAATTAGAAATTATGTAAAAGATTTAGAGTTTCGTTTTACTGTTTATCAAAATAAAGTAGATATAATTAATTATCAAAAAATAGTTTCTTTAGAAGATGAAAAAATTATTTTCTTAGCTAATAATGAAAAAATAACTATTTATGGTCAAAAATTAACTTTAAATAAACTTCTAGAACAAGAAGTTTTAATAACTGGTAAGATTCTTAAAATTGAGGTAGATTATGAGTAAATATAAAATCAAAATTGCCGGAAAAAATCCTAGTTATTTTATAAAAGAACTCATTAAAAGAAAAATTAATATATATGATTTAAAAACCACCTCTAGAGAAATATTTATTATAGTTGATATTTCAGATTATGCAAAAATAAAAGAAATAAAAACATCTTACAAGATAGAGATTATCGAAAGAATAGGACCAGTTAAATATAAATACCTAATAAAGAAAAACTATCTTTTTTGTTGTGCCTTTTTATTAGCGATATTACTAAATATTTTTTTGAGTAACATAATTTTCGAAGTAAAAATAGTTCATACTAATAAAGAAATTATTTCCTTAATAAGAAATGATTTAAATTACTATGGTCTAAAAAAATTTACTTTTGTAAGGTCCCATCAAAAAATAGAAAAATTAGTAGAAAAGATTTTACAAAAAGAACAAAACGATATTGAATGGATGGAGATAGAAAGAAAGGGAACTAAATACATCGTTCAAGTTGAACAACGTAAAAAAAATAAACCACAAGAAAAATGCCCTAATCGTAATATAGTTGCCAAAAAAGCTGCCCGTATCCTCGAAATACACGCAAATAGTGGTGAAGTAGCTGTAAAAATAAATGATTATGTTGATAAAAATTCCGTTTTAATAAGTGGCCTTATTCATAATAAAGAAAATATTGTTGCGAAAAGATGTGCTAGTGGAATAGTCTTTGGTGAAGTATGGTATAAAATAGATTTAAATTTTCCACTTAATTATTATGAAGAAATTAAAACAAATAAATCTAAGTATGGTTTAGAAATAAATATTTTTTCTAGAAACATAAATCTTTTAAATAATTATAAGACCTATATAAAAGAAAGTACCCCTTTAATTATAAATAGATTATTACCAGTAAATATTAACTTTACTAAGTATTATGAAACAAAAGTTATTAGTAAAAATTATTCTTTAAAAAACATTGATAAAGAAGCCTTAGAAAAAGCCGAAAAAACACTTTTAACTAAATTACCCGTAAAAGCTAGTATATTATCTAAAAAAGTTTTGAAAAAAGTAAAAATGGGTAGTAGAATAGAAGTAGAAGTATTTATCAAAGCAAAAGAAGATATTACAGCCTATCAGGACATTAGTAATATAGACATTAAAACCGAAGAAAAAAAGGAGTGATACCTTGCTAAATGGACTTAGTCGCACTATCCACGGAGTATTTAACTTTACGTGGCCAATGACAATAATATCACTAGTAATTATCGTTTCCTTTCGAATTTGCTATATCATAAAGAATAAAGAAAAAATAGTTATCTATAAAGAACTTATTGCCTTAAGTTTTATAATCTATATATTATGCTTATTCCAAGTGGTAACTTTTAGAGATGATACTGTATGGTCGAGTAATAACTTTATTCCTTTTAGAGAAATATTTCGTTATAATTTTGCTAGTCGTCTCTTCTATAAAAACGTCGTTGGTAACTTGATAATGTTTTTACCCTATGGTTTTTTTATCAGTTATTTCTTTCAAAGTAAAAAGCCCAATTTAATTATTATCTTAACACTAATCGCCAGTTTTTCTATTGAATTAGTCCAAATGTCAATAGGAAGAGTATTTGATGTTGATGACATAATACTAAATTTAAGTGGTGGCTTGCTAGGCTTTGCGGCCTATACAACTCTAGAAAAAATAGGAGCCTCTCTCCCAAGCATCTTTAGAAGTGAGTGGTTTTTAAATATCATATCAATAATTATTTTACTTGGAATTATAACATTATTGTAGTAGGAGTTAATATATGAATAAAATAGAAATAATCAATCAAACAAATGAAAATATTGCTGAGTTAAAAACTGTCAAAAAAGTTTTAAAAAGTGCTATGGAAAAAGAAAAACTAAAAAATACCTCTTTCAATATAATAATAGTAAATAACGATTATATTAAAGAATTAAATAGTACATATCGAAAAATAGATAAAACAACAGACGTCATAACTTTCGCCTTAGAAGATGAAAATAGTGTTACATTACCAACTAAAGAAAGAATTCTAGGTGATATATACATTTCTCTTGACAAAGCTAAATTACAAAGTATTGAGTATGAACACTCTTTACTAAGAGAACTATCTTTTTTAGCTGTTCACGGTTTTTATCATTTACTAGGATATGACCATATGACTAAAGAAGATGAAAAAGTTATGTTTAAAAAGCAAGAGGAGGTCCTAGAAGAAAATGGAATTAAAAGATAGAAAAGAAAAAGTTACCTTAAAAGACTTCAAAGTAGATAAAAAACGCCTACGTAATAGTTTTAAATATGCTGGTATCGGTATTTTACAAGCCTTTGTAGGAGAGCAAAATTTAAAAATTCATACCTTTATGGCTATACTTGTCATCCTATCAGGTTTTATACTAAAAATAACTTATTTAGAATGGTTAATTTGCTTAATATTAATTGGTTTAGTCTTAATGGCTGAATTTTTTAATACAGCTATTGAATATGTCGTAGATTTGGCTTCTCCAGATTTTCATCCCCTAGCTAAAGCTGCAAAAGATACCGCAAGTGCTGGTGTTTTAATGATGGCAATTATCTCTGCCATAATAGGTTTGATTATTTTTATTCCCCATATAATAGAATTTTTAGGAGTTAGTATATGAAAGAAAAATTATTAGAATTACAAAAAAATTGTTATGTACCTTATTCAAAATATCCAGTTAGTGCTATCCTTGTCTGTAATGATGGCCATACTTTGGCTGGTGTAAATATTGAAAATGCCAGTTTTGGTGCCACGATATGTGCTGAACGTGTTGCTATCTCAAGTGCCATTACTGCTGGCTATCGTAAAGGTGATTTTAAAGAACTTCATATTATGACTAAATCTATCGCTACACCGTGCTTTATTTGTAGACAAGTAATAGAAGAATTCTTCACTGAAAATACCAAAATTATATGTTATGACCAAGCAGGTAATTATAAAGAATATCTAAAAAGTGACCTTTGTCCTTATCCATTTGGGAGCAGTGATTTAAAATGAAATGCGGTTTTGTAAGTATTGTTGGACGTCCCAATGTTGGTAAAAGCACTTTACTTAATTCTCTTCTTGAAACAAAATTAGCTATTACCTCTAATGTAAGTGGTACAACAAGAAATATAATTCAGGGTATTTATAATGATAAAGATTCTCAAATCATTTTTCTAGATACTCCAGGTATTCATAAACCAATTCATAAATTAGAAAATCTTCTTAATAAAAAAGCTTATGATAAAACAGACGGTGTTGATGTTATCTTATTTATGGTTGATATTGCTAAAGGTTTTGGTAAAGGAGATAAATTTATCTTAGACAAAATAAAAGACAAAGATATTCCTATATTTTTACTTCTAAATAAAGTTGATATTGTAAAAGACAAAGAAAAACTTTTAAAAGATATTGATAATTTAAAAGATTTAGCCCCTTTTAAAGAAATTATTCCTTTATCTGCCTCTAAAAAAAATAACCTAGATGTGTTACTAACTTGTATCAAAGAAAATCTGGATGATACAGAACGTATCTATGATGAGGATGAGCTAACTAATGTCTCAACAAGATTTATTATGGCTGAATTTGTTAGAGAAAAAATTCTAGAGTTAACAAAAGATGAAATACCACATACCGTCTCTTGTTATGTCGAAAATTTTAAAGAAGATAAAGAGTGTGTTCATATCCAAGTTTTAATTGTTGTTGAAAGAGACAATATTAAAAAAATAATTATTGGTAAAAATGGCTCTTTACTAAAAGAAATAGGCACTAAAGCTAGATTAGATATGGAAAAATTTTTAGGCAAAAAAGTTTACTTAGAAACATATGTCAAAACTCTAAAAAATTGGCGTGATGAAGAAAAATATTTCTTAGAATTAGGCCTAAAAGATGATGAATAAAAAAACTTAAAAATCACCACTATATTAATAGAGGTGATTTTATGAATACAGAAATATTATGGAAACTATTCATTTTAACAGGTGATATTAAATATTATAATTTACTAAAACAAATTAGAAAGTGTGATTAAATGAAAATAGAAACTTTAGAAGGAATTATTTTAAGTGAGACTAATTATAGTGAATCTAGTAAAATACTAAATGTCTTAACAAAAGAATATGGTTTAATAGGTGTAATCTCTAAAGGATGTCGTAATATAAAAAGTAAATTACGTAGTGTAAGTCGCAAGTTAATTTATGGTAATATTCACGTATATTATAAAAAAGATGGTTTATCAATATTGATTAGCGTCGATGTAATAAATTCTTTTCCTAAAACCTCTACTGATTTAGAAAAAATAAGTTACGCCTCCTATCTTTTAGACTTAACCAAACAAGTTATTAGACAAAATGATTCTAGTGAAATATATAATCTTCTAAAAGATACTCTTTTAAAAATAGAAGAGGGCTTTTCTCCCTTAATTCTAACTAATATATTAGAACTTAAATTTTTAGATTATCTAGGTGTTAGACCTAATATTGATAATTGTGGCATTTGTGGCAATACGAAAAACATTGTCTCCTTATCAGCTGATAGTGGTGGTTACGTATGTCTTAATTGTCAAACTAATGAACCTAAAACTAGTGAAAAAGTTATAAAAATGATTAGAATGTATTACTATGTTGAAATAAAAAATATAACTAAATTAGACGTAAGCGAAGAAGTAAGTAAAGCGATAAATAAATTTTTAGATGATTATTATGACCGCTACACAGGTTTATATTTGAAAACAAAAAATTTTATCAAACAAGTTCAAAAAATATCTGCTTAAAATATCAAGCATAAATCGTTAAAACTTGACATTTAGTAATTTTCTAGTGTATTATTAAGACATAAGTTGTGATGACCAGTGTGGAAAGCTGATAAGCAGTATATTAAAAAGTTGATTCTTCTAGAATAAGTAAGGTGGAACCGCGGAAACATTTTCGTCCTTACAAAAAGCTAGAAGTTTTTTCTTTTTCTAAAAAGAATTTGTTATATAAGAGGTGGTAAAATGAATTTATTTATAGCGTCAACTGCTAAAGAAAATGTAAATCAAGACTTGTTAAAAGAAGTCAGTAATTTAATAAATGAAATTGCTAAAATACCCAAAGTCAATTTAGTCTTTGGAACTTATCACAAAGGATTAATGAAAGTATCATATGATACCTTTTCTAATAATAAAAAAGACATAATTGGTGTTATTACTGAATACGATAAGAAAAACTGTAAAAATGAAAAATATACCAAAGAAATAGTAGTAAAAACTTCTACTGAGCGTTTTCAAAAAATTTTTTCTGAGAGTGATTTATTATTATTTTTACCTGGTGGCATCGGAACTTTATCCGAATTATTTTCAAGTATTGAAGAAAGAAAAAACGGCGTTAAGAAAAAAATAATAATCTATAACTATAAGTTCTTTTTTACCCCAATATTAGAAGAACTTTACAACTTATACCGTGAAGGCTTTATAGATGAGCCACCAGCTGAATATATGATTATTGAAAGTGATAAAGAAAAAATACTTTCTATGATAAAGGAGGAAATTTAAATGGAATCATTAACAATGGAAAAATTAGTAAATTACTGTAAACAATATGGCTATATCTTTCAGGGAAGTGAAATTTATGGTGGACTTGCTAATACTTGGGACTATGGTCCTTTAGGGTCAAAGTTAAAAAATAATATAAAAGATAGTTGGCGTAAAAGATTTATTCAAGAACGCAAAAATGCCTATGAATTAGATGCCGCTATTTTAATGCATCCCAAAGTTTGGGAGGCTAGTGGCCACGTAGCTAGCTTTTCTGATCCTCTAATTGATTGTAAGAATTGTAAAACTAGACATCGTGTTGACAATTTAATTGACGAATTCGATTCGAATGCTAAAGCCGATGGAATGACCAATGAAGAAATGCTTGCCTATATAAAAGAACATAAAGTACCTTGCCCAAAATGTGGCAAAAGTGATTTTACAGATTTACGTCAATTCAATTTAATGTTTGAAACCCATAGAGGGGTAGTCGAAGACGGGAAAAATAAAGTTTATTTGCGACCAGAAAATGCCCAGGGAGAATATGTAAACTTTCTAAATGTCCAAAGAACAATGCGTGCTAAATTACCTTTCAGTATTGGCCAAATTGGTAAAGCCTTTCGTAATGAAATAACTCCAGGTAATTTTACTTTTCGAACTATTGAATTTGAACAGATGGAATATCAAACTTTTTGTAAAGAAGGAATTGATAGTGAACTATATTCCTATTTTAAAGAATATGCTAAAAAATATTTTATGGACTTAGGTATAAGTGCAGAAAAATTACGTTTCCACGACCACGAAAAATTAGCTTTTTATGCCAAAGAAGCTTGTGACATTGAATATAAATTTTCCTTTGGTTGGGGAGAAATAAATGGCACACATAATCGTACTAACTACGACTTATCAAGACATCAAGAATATTCCTCAGTAAAGCAAGAATATCTTGATGCTGATACCAATGAAAAATTTATTCCCTATATTATTGAGTCAACCGTTGGCTGTGACCGTTTAGTATTAGCCGTCCTTGACAATGCCTACACAGTTGAAGAACTAGAAAATGGTGACACAAGAGAAGTTATGAAACTAATTCCTTATCTTGCTCCTTATAAAGTAGCCATACTACCTTTAAATAAAAAATATCATAGAAAAAAAGCTTTAGAAATATATGACAAATTAACAAAAGACTTTTCTATTACTTATGATGAAACAGCCTCAATTGGTAAAAGATATCGTCGTCAAGATGCCATTGGTACCCCATTTTGTATAACTATAGATGATGAAACCTTAAATAATAATACAGTTACTCTAAGAAATCGTGATACTATGGAACAAATAATCTTAAAAATTGATGAAATAAAAGACTATATCACTGAGCAAATCAAGTTTTAACTTGAAAAAATTGGCAATTTGTGGTATAATACAGCGCGAGGTGAGATGGATGAGACCTATAATTGGAATTCCCCTAAGATGTGCGAGATTAGAAGATAATCGACCAATTATGATTTTAGGTGAAACAATACGATTAACAATTCAAAAAGCAGGTGGCATTATGTTTCCGATTATCCCAGTTCAAAATGTCAACTACGTTGAAACCAGAAATAAAGATTTTCCACCTCTACAAGATGAAGAAAAACAATTATTAAAAAAAATGCTAAGCCATTGTGATGGTATCATTTTTCCCGGTGGTAAGAAGTTTACACCTCAAGATAGGTACTTGCTTCAATGCGCAATAGATATGAAAATACCTGTCTTAGGAATTTGTTTAGGAATGCAAATGATGGCTTGTCATAATAGCGATGTTGTAATAGATGAAAATAAACCTAGTGAAATTAACCACTTCCAAGAAACTGAAGATGCCTTAACTCACGAAGTTTCTATTTCTAAAGACAGTAAACTTTATAACATCTTAAAAGAAGAAAAGATAAAAGTAAATAGTTTTCATAGACGTCATATTTTAAATCCTAAAGAGTATAATGTTATTGCTAGAAGTAGTGATGGCTTAATAGAAGCTATTGAATATCCAAGTGACGTTTTTAATGTTGGTCTACAGTGGCATCCAGAAATCAGCTATGACTTTGATATAAATTCCAAAAAAATTATTGATTATTTCATTAATGAATGTTCCAAAAATAAAGAAGAACCCGAAAAGAAAGTAAGAAAATATAATAATAGGAGATGATAAGGAATGAATATTAGATATGTAAATTCCAAAAATAAATACCAAAGTATGAATACAAATAAGAACTTTTATCCTGCTGACTTAACAAGAGAA
The DNA here is from genome assembly GCA_947632735.1 of uncultured Bacilli bacterium. Classification (GTDB taxonomy): domain Bacteria; phylum Bacillota_I; class Bacilli_A; order RF39; family UBA660; genus CANRGD01. The sequence continues at coordinate 8,124 of CANRQG010000053.1, forward strand.
GAAATAAAAGAAGAATTTATGCGTAGACGATTAGCTTTTGGTAAAGATTTTGGCTTTGATGGTCATAAAATGTTTATGGCTGACCAAGTAGATAGTAAAAATTATCTAAAAGGAACAGGTACAAAGATAGGAACTTCCTTTGAATTGACACCTGATTATGTTGAAACTAACCCTAACGGTTGGACAGATATAAATGAAGATATTTTAATTATTACAGACAAAGTACCAGGCGTAGTCGCAGGTCATCCCGTTGCCGATTGTCCAGTTATAATGATTACTGATACCAAGAATAAAGTTACAGCTGTTGGACACTGTTCCTGTGAATTAATTGATGCTAAACTACCAATGATGCTTGCTGATAGTCTAGTAAGCTATTGTAATAGTAAAGATGAAGATTTATTTACTTTTGTTAGTGCCTGTGCTGGGCCTGAATGGCGTTATAATAATATGCCATCTTGGGCAAAAGACCAGAAATTATGGGAAGAAGCCATCAAAAAAGATTCAGCATATGAGGAAGAAATATTTAAAATAGATTTACGAAAAGCTATTCAAAAAGAACTAGCTGAAAGAAATATAAAAGCTAATCAAATTTATTACGATTTAACAGATACTATAAGTAGTCCCGAATGTTATTCAAACTATGCAGCTAGTCCATATGGATTAAATGATTCTTCCAAAAGTGGTCGTCAATTTATAGGTGCTTTCTATAAAGAAAAACCAAAAGTTTATCACAAATAAAAATATGAAGTTTTAATTCATATTTTTTTATGTACTATTTTACAATTGATTTTGGATAAGGCTTTAAGTAAATAAAATTTTTTGTTTTTTCTTTTTGGTGCCGAAAACTTTTTCTTGACAATACCACCCTGGGGGGGAGACTGTCTGAGAATGAATGATATCTAAAAGAA
>CANRQG010000054.1 GCA_947632735.1 uncultured Bacilli bacterium
GTATTTATGGATAGTAGAAATATAAAGAAAATTGTTGTGATGGGTTTGTTTGTTGCGGTATTGTGCTTGTCAGTTGCCTATGCCGCTATTTCGGCATCTTTAAAGATTAGTGGTACCGCTGATATTTCTGCTAGTAGTTGGGATGTACATTTTGTAAAAAATGAAGAAGTAACTATACCTAAGGGAAAAGCCGTATGTGATATAGGGAATGTAGAGAAATTATCAATAACTGATTTAAGTGCTACATTAAAGGTACCAGGAGATTCTTGTACATTTACAGTACCAGTAGAAAATACAGGAAGTTTACCAGCTAGTTTAACTAAGGTAATAAGTAGTGATTTAAAATTAAATCTTACAGGTAGTGGAGACAATAAAGAAGAAGATGAAAATTTATTAAAACAATATGTTAAGTATGAAGTAAACTATGGTGGAACAGAGATAAATGATAGTACTGACTTTAGTAGTATTTATACACTAGAACAAAATGAAAAAGAAACAGTAACATTAAGAATATCATTTAGTATAGATGCACCTGATATACCAAAAGAAGCAGTAGAGATAACAGATTTAGGAACAGAATTTGTTTTTGAGAATAAGACTGAGAATAATGGACAAGAAGTAGAAAGCAGATATTCAATAAAATATAAAGGTTTTAGTGGAGTAGGATATAAAACAAGAATAGAAAGTGGAGAGACATTTACCCAAAAGATGGGTAATGTAGAGATATTATATGTCAAGATGGGAGATAACTTCTTAGAAAAAGATAATGGTTATAGTTTTAATGATGGTGTAATAACAATAAGAAATGTAACAGGTAATATAATAATCGCAAGTACAAGTTATGCTCCGTCATTTAGTGATAAGAGTGGAGCGAATGCCCCAGTATTAAATGGAGATATGATACCAGTAGTATATAATGAAGATTTAAAGGTATGGCAGAAACAGGATTTAAATAAGAGTTATGATTATTCAAAACAAGTATGGGCAAATGCCATAACAGTAACAGAGAGTAGTAGGCCAACATATAAGTCAGCTAAAGCAGGAACAGTAATAAAAGATGAAGATATAAATACAATGTGGGTATGGATACCGAGATATAGTTATACGATAAAGAGTGAAGATGGCGGGAACAATTATTATGGAAAGGCAAGCTATGGAAATAAGAATCCAACAAGATTATTACCAGGAGAAATAGATGTAAAGTTTATAGGGATATCGACAACGGATTTAGGCACAGCTCAGTATACAACTGACACAGGAACAAGTTGGAGAACAAATGAGGCATTTAATTTTGATAATACACCAAGAGCTGGAATATGGGTAGGCAAGTTTGAAACAACAGGAAATCTAGAACAAGATGGACAAGCTTGTATGAATGAAAGTTGTAATGTAAGTAATGTAACAATACTTCCTAATAGGTCGTCTATAAGGAATCAAACAGTAAGTAGTTTCTTCTATATGTCAAGAAGTATGCAAGTTTCATATTCTAATGTCTACGGTTTTGCATCAAGTGGAGATTTACATATGGTTAAAAATGACGAATGGGGAGCGGTAGCATACTTATCACAAAGCAAATATGGAAAATATGGCAATACTGATTATACTGGAGAAAGCAAAGAAATTTATCAGAATAAATCTTCAAGTTATGTATCTGGGTCTAGTAATGGAACTCCTGCACAAGATGATGAAACTATTCCTCAGTACACTTATAATGATTTAACTGATTTAGGAGAAGGAAGGGGCCAAGCAGGACCAGGAGCTTCTACAACAGGGACAATATATGGAATATATGATATGAGTGGTGGAGCATATGAATATAATATGGCAGGCTTGAATGAAAATGGTTTTCCTGAAGTTGGCTCTAGTGGTTTTACTAGTTTTCCAAATAAAAAATACTATAATTTATATGATAGTGCTGATACGTCAAGTCCTTATTATGAAGTAGCACAGGCTAATAAAGCTTGTGATGGACACGAATGTTATGGTCATTCCTTATGGGAAACGTATGGTAATCAAAATGCCACCCGTGGTTGGTATGATGATTGTGCCTTTTTTGCATACTCAAATTTGCCGTGGTTTAGTCGTGGTGGACGGTATGACCGTGGTTTTTCTGGGGTGTTTGATGTTAACCTCTATACAGGTGGATTTTTGGAGCTTGATACAACTCGTCTAATTTTAACACCATAAAAATAACGGAATGCTGTATCCGTTATTTTTTTACTTGTATTTATAGACTCTACTTTTTTCCATAGAAATGTTTAGGAGTATTCCAACTATAAGCATATAAGAAAGGAGACTAGAGCCACCATAAGAAACAAATGGTAAAGTTATTCCTGTAATTGGTAGTAATCCAACTGTCATAGCAATATTTTGCACTTGTTGAAAGACGAGCATTCCTAAGATACCAGCTAAAATATATTTATCGGTATCTAATATTTTTCTTTTAGCTAATAAAATAATATTAGCATCAAGAAAAATAATTATTCCTAGTAATACTAATACACCTATTAAACCAAAGTTAGAAGCATAGACAGCGAAAATAAAATCAGTAGAAGCTTCTGGAAAATAAATAGGTGTTTTATTAAAGCCGTGTCCAAATAATCCGGCTGAACCAATGGCGGCAATTGAATTTTCGAGTTGTAGTCCCGAACCTTTTTGCCAGTCAAAAATACGATCTAAGCGATAATATATTGAATTGCCAAAAATCTTAATAAAAATATTTTCTTTACAAAAATACAAATAAAGAAAGATGCCTCCTATAAGTATTACCAGTACAAAGGCTCCAACAAACCAACGCATTCTAATTCCTGATGCAAACATCATACAAATATAAATTAAAAAATAAATTAAAACGGCGCCTGTATCAGGTTGTAAAAAGGTAAGAATAGAAGGAATTAAGACAATGATAAAACTTTTTAGTAGGAAGAAAAACTCATCTTTTAGAGTAGGGTTTTTATAATCACTTCTAAAGTTATGAATCATAGTCGCAAGAGTTAGCATAATAAAAATTTTCATAAATTCACTTGGTTGGATACTACCAATTCCAGGAATAGTAAACCAACATCTACTATTATTTATAGGACTAGCAAAGAGTAAAAGACCAATTAAAGATATATTACCTAGAATATATAAAAGCCAAGTATGTCTATATAGATATTCATTTTTTAATTTAACTAAAATAAAAACTAAACCAAAACCTAGTAAATACCAAATAGATTGTTTTATTGTCAAATTACCTAGACTTTTTGAAGTATAGGTAGATGCACTATAGATAGTTATGATACTAATTAAAGCTAACATAATTATAGGTAATAAAATTTTTAAATTAATTTTATATTTTCTCATAGATATCCCTCTATTAATTATTATATCAAAAATGGGCAATTTTTATTTAATTATTTCATAAAATATCAGTAAGGAGAGTGCTAATGAAAAAATTACCTAAAATTTATCAAAATGAAATTACGAAAAGTATAAAAAATAATAAAACAGTATTTCGCTTTAAAAATGAAGAAACTAATTCTTCTTTAGAAGAGGATAAAACAATTATGGATACTATAGAAGAAATATTTAATGGTATAGGTTATTCTTATAATATTCCTGTTACTATTAGGACTAAAGAAAAAACTTATAAAACTACTTTAGTATCTAAAACAAAGAATAATATTGTTACAATTGATAATGAAGTTATTCCTATAAAGGAGATAATTACTTTGGAAAAAAGTTAAAGAAAAAACCTCAATAAAATGAAGTTTTTTCTTTTAGCATAAATCGATAAATGTATCTGGAAGACATCTAATTGCTCCAACACAACCTAAGTCAATAGTTGCGAATTCATTAGTGTTTGTATATTCATTTGTAGTTGGATCTAAATATAGAAGTCTACACGTACAGCAACATTCATCTAATGCTTCTATTCTAAAGACACTAGTATTTACTGTAGTACCATTTACAGTAGCTGGAAAAGTCCAAGCTGTTCCTGTTGAACAGTTAAAAAGTTCTATTGGTCTTGTGTTATAACAAACACTAGTACATACTGGTCCTAAATAAGGTTTATCACAACCAGAATAACTTTCATTATCATAATCTTGTTGTTGTAAAAGCAATATTTTCTTTAAAATATCGTAAATACAACCACAGTTTTTTCTATCTTCTTGTTCATTATTACAACAATTATTCAAAATCTCTACCTCCTTTCACATAAATTCTCAATAACTACATCTTCTAGACATTTAATTGCACAAATACAGCTAATATTTATAGTAATATATTGTCCGGTTGAACTGTACTCATTATCATTATTAGTTAGTATGAGTAGAGTACAACAATTATCATTGACATCACTTACTCTAAATAAAGAACTAGTATTTATATTACCATTAGTATCAGTATAGGTTGCTTCAAATATTTCACCATTTCTTTTATATAAAGTAATAACTCGACTATTGTAGCAAGTATTATTAATAGTAGGTCCTAAAAAAGGTTTAGTACAACCAGCATCTAGGGAGCAAGTATTTAGAGAATTTTTTTGTAATAAGCATATAAATTTTAATAAATTTTTAATACAACTATTAGTACTCATAATCTCCACCTCTTTATCTATTTCTAATATAAAGTATTCTAAATTAGAAAAATTGTGTTTATAAATACCCATATAATTTTATTCTTAATAATTAATATTAATGCCTAATACTTAAGGGAGATATTATTTACTTTCTTTTTTTTAAAAGCTGTTATATAATTATATTGGTGATGATATGGAATTTTTAAAATATTTAATTATAGCTGTAGTTCTAATAATAGTTTTGTTTGCAATTTTAAAAGCTACTAAAAAAGATGCTGAACTTGACTTTAATAAATTAGTGGAATTACTTGGTGGTAAAGATAATATAATAAGTACAGAATATAATGTTTCAAGATTTAAGGTTAATTTAAAAGATGTTTCTTTGGCTAATAAAGAGGGTATTCAAAAACTTGGAGCTAAGGGAATTGTTGAAATTGATAATCAATTAAAAATTATTTTAGGTCCTGAATCTAAACAATTAAAGAAGTATATTGACGAATTAAAGTGACAAGTAAAGTTACTTTTTTTCTTTTTCGCTAAAATTCGACATATTTCGACAAAGAAAAGTAGGAAAATGGCGATGGTGATTTGAGTGATAAAATTTTTAATTATAGGTATTTGTCTATTATTTCCTATTTTGTGTTATTTAGTTTTTTTAGTCCCAATTAAAGAGTTTTCTCTTGAAAAGAATAATTTATACTTTTCTTTTACTTTAGTAGGAGTTTTTTTCTTTCTTTTTATTTTGTCTAAAACTATTGAGATAGAGATTATTTTTTTCTTTATTCCTTTAGTAATAGCTTATCTTTTAAGAAAGGAAAATATAGCTTTATTTTTATCTTTATCTTTGCTTATTATTTATAATTATTTAGATATTACTAAGTTTTTAATAGTTTTATTAGTAATTACTAGTTATTTTATTATTAGTAAATTAGTAAAGAAGAAAAGCTTTTTTCTTATCTTTAGCTTTATTAGTATTCTTTTTTTATTGATAATTTTTAGAGTTAAATTTAGCCTTTTAATATTAGATATAGCTTTTTTCTTTATTTATTTGAAATTAATTTTCTTAGCTTTTAAAAGAATGGAATTTATTAGTAGTTTATGTTTAAAGACTAAGGAGTTAGAGAAGGAAAGAAATATTAAAAATTCTATTTTTAAGTTAACTCACGAGTTAAAAAATCCATTAGCTGTTTGTAATGGATATATAGAAATGATGGATTTAGCTAATAAAGAAAAGTCTCAAGAGTATTTTAGTATTTTAAAAAGTGAAATAAAAAGAAGTTTAACAATTATTAATGATTTTTCTTCTTTGGGAAAGATTAAGGATTTGGAAAAAGAAGAATTAGATATTTATTATGTTTTAGAAGAGATTAAGGATACTTTAAAGCCAATGTTTAATAGTAAGAATGCAGATATTATTTTGAATAATGATAAAGAGATTTATTTAGAAGGGGACTATAGTCGTTTAAAACAAGTATTTGTTAATCTTTTGAAGAATGCTTTAGAAGCTAAAAATAAGGAAAATATTTTAATTAATATTAAAGCTTATGAATTAAAGGATAGAGTAAAGGTTACGATTAAGGATAATGGTTGTGGTATGACTAAGGAGCAATTGGAGCATATTGAAGATATTTTTTATACTACTAAGGAAAATGGTAGTGGCTTAGGGCTTCCTTATTGTAAAGAGATAATTGAATTACACGGAGGAAATATTAATTTTAAATCTATTAAGGATAAGGGGACAACTGTGACTTTGTATTTTCCTAATAAATAAAAAAAGTCCTAAGACTTTTAATAATAGTAATTAGTACTGTTATAGGTAGGATAATTAGGATAAATTGGATAAGGGGGACCATAAACGATAGGAGGATAATTTCCATTATTTAATTGGTTATTATTAGCGATGCCATACCCTAAGGCTGTACCGGCTAGACCGCCAAAAACAAATGGTGCCCATAAAAAGCGTTCATCATTTTCGATAAATGGTCCGGTAGTAAAAATATCTGGGTAGTTATTTCGATACATAAATTGTTCTTTTACAGGAAAATCTATTTTTTTAGGATACATTAATTCAACTCCTTTATAATATCTTATGAAGTGTTAAAAAATATGTTAGAAAAAACTGGCTTAAATGAGAAAAATGTGATATAATATGGAGCTAATTAAGGGGGAAAATATATGGCTCAGAATGCTGATTATTTACTTTCTCAATTAGAAAATGAACGTAATAAGAAGAAAATGCCTAAAGAGGTATTTAAGTTAGTATTATTTACAAGAGAAAATAAAATTATAAAGGCTATTGATACTAAAATTCCATCTTTTAAAATTCATAAGCAAGATGATGGTTATATTTTTAATTATAATAATAAAGATTATTATTTTGAGATTTTATCAGAGAAAAAAGTTTTACTTACGGATAAGAAAAATTTAAGGAATTATAAGAAGCGTATTGAGAAGTTTTTAGAAAGGTCTCTTCGTATTGCGGGTAGTAATGAATTATTGGGGCAAAAGCTTTTATTTATTAGTTCAGATATATTAGGGGTTAATTGTATTGTTGAGTACACAAAAGATGGTGTCTCTAGAGTAGTTGATTATTCTAATAATCTAATAATGAAGAAAGAAGATTATTTTTCTTTGTTTGATGTAGAAGTAATAAATACTTTAGATAAGGAAGTTCTTTATAGATATTATGAAAATATGGATTATTTAGATGATATAAGTTTAATGTATATTCTTTTAGCTGGAGAAGAGATAATGGATACCGTTGAAAAGAAGTTTAGAAACGATAATGAATATTTAAGACCAAACAAAGAAAATGATAAGATTTTGGGCGCTGATAATGATGGAATATTTCTCACAGAGGAAGATTTTGAAGAAAATGTAATGGATATAGAAATAGATAGTTTTACTTTAAATAATAAAGAAAATCATCATATTAAAAAAGATAATGATGAGTATTATTATAAAAAGAATTTATTAGCGAGAAAAGTTTATTTTAATCTTTTTAGTTCAGTTGTTGAAGTTCCTGAGATACGTGAAGAGTTGCATTCAGAAGAGCGTTATGGTCATTGTCATTTTAATTCTAAAGCTATTTTAAATTCTATTTCTAAAGATAGTTATGATGAAGCTTATGTAGTTAGTGGTAAAGTTAGACTTAATAAGTATCAATATGTTTATCATTCTTGGGTAGAAATAAGTGTAAATAATAAAACAATAGTAATTGATTATAATAGAAATTTAATTATGGGAAAAAAGGACTATTATAATATGAAAAAACCAGTTATAATTAATAAAACGGATATGGATACAATTAATAAGCTTGAAGAATATGAAAGGGCTTTATTACCTTTACCGTGTAATTTAGAGTTGTATTTTAGTAAAGAAATTTTAAAAGATTTAGAAAAAAATAAGTGTTTATTTAAAAAATAATGTAAAATAAATATGAGGTGATACCTTTGGAAAGATTAGCTAAAGTAATTGCGGAATCTGGAGTTGCATCAAGAAGAAAGGCTGAAGATTTAATTGTTAATGGTAAAGTTAAAGTAAATGGTGTAGTTATTGATAAACTAGGTAGTAAAGTAAGTGAAAAGGATATAGTAGAGGTTTTGGGAAAAGTTCTTTCTAAAGAAGAGAAGGTTTATTTTTTATTAAATAAACCTAGAGGTGTTGTTACGACGACGAAAGATGAAAAGGGAAGAAAGACAGTTACTGATTTTATTGATACTGATAAAAGAATTTATCCTATAGGAAGACTTGATTATGATACTACGGGGGTTTTATTATTAACTAATGATGGTGATTTTGCGAATATTTTGATGCATCCAAGTAGTAAGATAGAAAAGGTATATATAGCTAAGATAAAGGGAATTATTACTGGTAAAGAGATAAATAAAATTAAAAGTGGCATTATTATTGATGGTACTAAGGTAATACCTTTACGTATTAAGAGTAAAAAAATAGATAAGAAAAATAATACTTCAATGGTTGAGATAATTATTGAAGAGGGGAAGAATCACGAAGTTAAAAGAATTTTTGAAAGTGTAGGACTTGAAGTTTTGAAACTAAAGAGAGAAAAAGTGGCTTTTTTTGATGTAAGAGATTTAAAATCAGGAGAGTATCGTAAATTAACACCTAAAGAAGTAGCTAGAGTTTATGGCTTAGCTAAAAAATAATTTTTTGGTTTGTTGCTGAAACTTTTTCTTGACAATACCACCCTGGGGGGGGGTATACTTTTATTAATAAAAAATAAAAACTGTGCAAGAAA
>CANRQG010000055.1 GCA_947632735.1 uncultured Bacilli bacterium
TGGGGCATTAGCTCAGCTGGGAGAGCGCCACGTTTGCACCGTGGAGGTCAGCGGTTCGATCCCGCTATGCTCCACCAGTAGTTAGTTAACGTTGAGAAATCAACGTTTTTATTTTCCTTAGGACAACTTTTTAACTCCTTTCTTACTTTTTTGTATAAATTATAAGTTGTCTAATAAATCAACAACTTCATCTTGTATGGTAGGGAATAGGTGCATATATGTCTTTTGCATTACATCTATGGAATGTCCCATACGATTTGACATCATTAAGAAAAACTTTGAAGTATCAACTTTCATATTCTTTTCTTTTGATGTTTTTATATATTCGTTTATCAATAACGATACGTGACTATGTCTAAATTCGTGTATCGTTATTTTGTGTACATCTGATGCCTTAAAATATTCTTTTTTATATCTATCTATTGAAGTTTGGGGTAAAAACCTACTATTTCCAAATACAAACCAATTTTCTTTAAAATCACTATACTGATGACAAATATTTTTATATTGTAATAGAGTTTCTCTCAAAGTTTTACTCATTTTAATTCTTCTATTTAAGTAATTTTTAGTAGATGTTATTTTATAATTAGAATTTTTTGTTTTAACACTTAAAGTTTTATTAACTATTATTTCATTAGTGTTAAAATTTATATCGTTCTAAGTGAGAGCTTGTACTTCACCTTTACGCATAACCAGTATAGTACAAAAATATAAAGAAAGTTTTCCACATATCATCGTTAATTACTGAAATAAATTGATTAAACTCTTCATAAGTTATATATCTTATTTTTTGTTCGTCTGCTATTACTTCTTCGTTTACTTTTTGGAATCTTCCTGAAATAGCAATAAGATTATTCTCTAGACTATAATTCCTAATTGCATAATCATATATATATATTAGAATATTGTACAATTTATCTAAATAATTAATCTTAAAGTTCTTTTTAAGCATTTCTTCTTTCCAGTATTTTATATTAGTTATATTATTTATATAAAAATCTTTAAAATAGGGCTCTATATTCTTTTTATAGGCATTTTCGTAAGAATATACAGTAGATTCTTTTTTGATTCATACATATAATCAAGATATTCACTAGCTACAACACTAAATTTTACTAAAGTAGGGTTATCTCTTTTAGTTTTAAATTTAAGCTCTTCTGCTTCTGCAGTTTGTCTATCTTTATACATTTTAGAATATCTATATCTCTTTTAGCCTTGAATATCAGTATAAGTGATGACTAATACCAATGCCTGCCATCTTTGGTCCATTTGTCTTTATTTTTTTCATTGTAAACTGCCATAATTTTTACCTCCAATTATATTGAAATATTTTTGTGTAAAAAACTTCATAAAATTATTTACTTTTTTTTTAAATATGATATATTAATATTAGAATGATATTAAAGTAATAGTTACATTTCATTCTTGACATTTTTAAAAAAATGTATATAATAAACGTACATTAAAAAAATGTATTTATTTTATGAATTATCATAAAATAAAAAAGAGATACAATCTAATTTTGCTCGTTAGGTGTATCTCCACAAAATTGTGTTAGCACCTTAACTTCTCAAGTAGAAGTTAGGTGCTATTTCTTTTTGACTTTTCTATTATTTCTTAATGACTATTATCATTAATAGTATAACTACTAATATAACAGCCACAATTGCTAAATACCCCATTATAGAATACTTTGCCTTTAAAAAATATATAGTGTGGCATAAGAATCACCTCCTTAACTATACATTAATATATAGTGGGAGATGCGCACCTAACTATTAAGATTGTACCTCACTTTTAACAATATCATATATATAAAATAAATTCAATTATTTTAAATAATTTCTTCCGAAAATTTCTCTAAAATCTTCTTTAGTTCGGTTGTAATATCTCATAAAGGCAGTTTGAGCTATCTTTTTTAAGAAAACTTTTTCTTTAAATTCTTTTAAATTATTTTCATATTAGTCAATATATTTCATCAGTTTTTATAAACTTTATTCAAAAAAGGGAACCTATCAAAGATAGATTCCATATAGTAGCTGCCCGATATTGTATCGAGCGTGTGCCTTCTATTTTTTGTTTAACCTATATTAATATAGGCCGCCGAAGCTAGGCTGGGGCTACTACCTCCCGTCAACAGTATTATGTCAAATAATGTAATATTAATACTTGAATTATAGCACATATCGTAAAAATATGTAAAATAATCTATGTTTTTTGTTACATTAGTTTCATTAATTAATATTTCTTATATGCAAGTATACTATATGTTACATAACAAAACGAGCGTTTAACTCGAATTTTAGAACAAAATAATGGACTATATTTGTAAATGTATTGTACTTGATAATTGGGTAAATATATAGTACTATTAAGTTAGGAGGAATATTATGGCAACTTCAAATTTGAATGTTCAGGTCGATTATTTTGATGAAATAATTTATCAGGAAATAAAAGAAGCTGAATTAGAAATGAGTAATAGTTCAAAAAGATATTCTAAAGAAGAAATTTTAGAAAGTATGAACATTATTATAGGACAACTTTGTGTATAAAATAGAGCTTTTACTTATCTTTATTATTTTAATGTAATGTAGGGTAAAATAAAAAATATCCGACAAAATGTAAAACGGCAAAATTTGTCAGGAATGTTTATTAAAACTATGTTATCATATAGATAGATATACACCTAAGATATTTTAAGAGTAGTAGGAGATATGGATAGAAATATGGTAAAAAAATAAATCGTGATAATTTGATATTTAAATCTGAAGAGTTTAGAAAAGATAAGTATAAATTTTATATTGCTTTAAAAATTTTAGAAGATAAGAATGCATATATTTATAGCAATGAGAAAGATTTTGCAATTATGCAAATGAATGAAAAAATGCCTATATGGATATGGACGAAAGATAATATAGATTCTAATTGTGTTCAAGAAATAATAAAGACATTGACTCTATATTATGATGTACATTCTAAGATAACTTGTAAAAAAGAATTTTATGATTTGTTGCTTAAAAATAATATTAATATAAATGAACAAGCTAGTTTTGAAATGGGAACATTATTTTGTGAAAAAACAACAAAGCCTAAAAATGTTACAGGAACTATGGAACTTGCTAAAACAACGGATTTAGATATTCTTTCTAAGTATTGGTATGATGATTATATTGAAATGGAAAGTGATAATTATTCATTAGAACAAGCCAAAAATGATATGAAAAATATGATTAATGAAGGTAATTTTTATATTTTAAAAAATCAAAATGGCAAAATAGTTTCTATGGCAAGATACAATTGTATAGGAGATGTTGCGAGCATAAACAAAGTTTATACCCCAAAGGAAGAAAGAAGAAAAGGATATTGCTCTAATTTGATTTATAATTTATCTAATATGTTATTGTCTAAAGGAATAATACCTATGTTATACACAGATTATAATTATATTCCTTCAAATAAATCATATATGAATGTTGGATATGTAAAAGCCGGTGTATTAGTAAGCTTTTATTTAAAGGAGGTTTAAAAATGGCAAATTTAATTGTTGTATCTGGTCCACAAGCTGTAGGAAAAATGACAGTTGCTGAAAAATTAAAAGAAAAGCTAGGTTATTCTTTGATGATAAATCACGATAGTCTTGAAGTTTCAATAAAAATTTTTGAAAATGGAAGTATCGCTCAAAAATAATTAAATAGAGCAATAAGAGAAAATGTGTTTGCTATTGCTTTAAAAAATAATATTGATATGATTTTTACTTTCATAACGGCTTTTAATTTACAAGAAGATTTAGATTATCTAAATAAATTAAGAAAAATGTTTGAGCAAACAGGTGGCAATTTTTATTTTGTTGAACTGATGTCTGATTTAGAAACACGTTTAGAAAGAAATGTTACTCCACATCGACTTGAGACAAAAAAATCAAAAAATAATATTGAATTCAGCAATAATGAATTAGTGGAGTCTATGAAAAAATATAGAATGAATACTTATGAAAATGAATATATTTGTGAAAATCATCTAAAAATTGATAATACTAATTTATCACCAGAAGAAGTTACGAACATTGTTATTGAAAAATATAATATTAATAATACTCATAGTGGAAATAGAAATAAAATTTAAATTTTCATTTAACACTAATATTTACACTTTAAAATAATTTAAATTGTACACTATTAGATAATAATAGTATAATTAAAATAGAAGAGGTGTAATATGATTAGTCTATCTTTAAATGTTGGAGAGATTATAAGAAAATCAATTATAGATAATGAAAAAAGACTAGGTATTTTACCACTAGAAGAATTAAAAAATGTTTATAATAAACAAAATACTTTCTTTGAAAAAGAACTTTCTTTAGTCTCAACATTAACTGTTAATAGAGAAGTCTTAGAAATTATAAATCTTTTTCCTAATGTTTTAGATTTGACTATTGATAGTAGTGAACAGTTTACTACTAAAGAAATTAATTTTATTATTCAAAGTTTTCCTAATTTAAAAAAATTAACAATTAAAAATCAAGATAATCTACAAGTATTAAATTTAAGTAATTTATCTCAATTAAAAGAATTAAATATTACTTCTAATGACAAATTATTTAAAATGACTAATTTAGAAGAATTAACTAATCTAGAAAAATTAACTTTTTATAATAATAATTTATTTTCTAGTATTTCTATTAATAAATTAGTTAATTATATTAAAGAAAATAAAGATAAATCTTTTAATATAGATGTTTTGTATTTTAAAGATGTTTTTCCTGATTTACCAAGTAATATAGTATGGAGTGAATTTTTAAAAGAAAAAACTTTAGTTGAGCATTTAACTTATAATAATGAAGAGATGCTTAAAGTTTATAAAAAAGCTTTATCTATAATAAATAGATATTTAGAATCAGGAGATACTGATGAAGAGAAATTTGCTATTTTGTATGAATGGTTAACCAAAAATGTTACTTATGATTTTGCTTCTTTAAAAAATACTAATAATAAGAAATTAGCTTCTAATGGAACAGTTGGAGCTTTCTTAGATAATAAAGCAGTTTGTCAGGGATACACTAAGGCTATGCAATTTTTCTTAAAAATTCTTAATATTCCATCTTTAGATATTAGTTGTGTTATGGATGATGATGCGAGAAAAAGAAAAAGTTATTCCCTAGATGGTAGGATGATGCCTAGTTATGCTGACCATTCAATTATTAAGGTTAGGCTATCTAATAATACTTTTTATAATGATATATCTAGTGATAGTATAAGAGCAATGTTTGGTTTTGGTAAGAAATATTTCTTAATGTCAAAAGATGAAATAGAAAAAACTCATAAATTAGTAGGACAAGAGGAAACTTTGGCTTATAAAAGTATTTCTGATGAAGAAAGAAAAAAATTAGAAGAATTTGCTTGTCGTAGAATAAAGAAAAGAGAAGAAGAAAATATTTCTGATAAAGGAGGTACAATGTGGCACCATTAAGTATTTTAGTTGCGATAGCGGTTTTACCGGTTATCTTAATTTGTTTATTTGTTTATAGTAAAGATAGAGATAAAGAACCACTTAAATTGCTAATAAAATTATTTTTCTTAGGTATTTTATCGTGTGTTATTGTTTTACTTTTATCTTTTATTGATATTCCTTTCTTACCTAGTAGTACTAGTAAAATGAATTTATTCCAGTTATTATTTTATTCTTTTATAAATATTGCTTTAGTTGAAGAATTTTTTAAATGGATAATGGTTTATCTTTTTGGATATAGAAGTAAATATTTTGACCAATTATATGATGTTGTTGTGTATGCGGTGTTTGTTTCATTGGGTTTTGCTTTTTTAGAAAATCTTTTCTATGTGATAATTCAGGGTACTTTAAAAATAGGTATTATTAGGGCTTTCTTAGCTGTACCGGGTCACGCTTGTGATGCAATATTTATGGGCTATTACTTTAGTTTAGCAAGAATTTATAAGTATAAGAATAAGAAACTTATGAGATTAAATATTGTGTTAAGTCTTTTAGTCCCAACACTTTTACACGGTATATATGATTTTTGTTTATTTGTTGAAAATCCTTTACTAGTTTTGGTCTTCTTTATGTTTGTTACTCTGTTGTATGTTTTTTCTTTAAATAAACTAAGTACTGTTAGTAAGGATTTTATAAGAGATAATTAAAAATAATTAGTTATTTCTTTTTTTTTGGTTGGTTATGGCTGTCCGACCAGTAGCAACATTTTGGTACTAAGATTTATAATTATAGTAGTACGAAATGTAAATTTGTAATTTACATACTTTTTTAATTGTAAAAGGTATAATTTTTTATGAATATAGGAATACTTAAAATAGAGGAATGTATTTATGGATAGTAGAAATATAAAGAAAATTGTTGTGGTCGGTTTGTTTGTTGCGGTATTATGTTTGTCAGTTGCTTATGCCGCTATTTCAGCATCTTTAAAGATTAGTGGTACTGCTGATATTTCTGCCAGTAGTTGGGATGTACATTTTGTAAAGAATGAAGAAGTAACTATTCCAAAAGGCAAAGCCGTATGTGATATAGGTAATATAGAAAAATTATCAATAACTGATTTATCAGCTACATTAAAGGTGCCAGGTGACTCTTGTACATATACAGTACCAGTAGAAAATACAGGAAGTTTACCAGCTAGTTTAACTAAGGTAATAAGTAGTGATTTAAAATTGAATCTTACAGGTAGTGGAGACTATAAAGAAGAAGATGAAGACTTATTAAAGCAATATGTTAAGTATGAAGTAAATTATGGTGGAACAGAGATAAATGAGGGTACTGATTTTAATAGTATTTATACACTAGAACAAAATGAAAAAGAAACAGTAACATTAAGAATATCATTTAGTATAGATGCACCAGATATACCAAAAGAAGCAGTAGAGATAACAGATTTAGGAACAGAGTTTGTTTTTGAGAATAAGTCTGAGAATAATGGACAAGCAGTAGAAGATAGATATTCAATAAAATATAAAGGATTTAGTGGAGCAGGATATAAAACAAGAATAGAAAGTGGAGAAACATTTACTCAAAAGATAGGCAATGTAGAGATATTATATGTCAAGATGGGAGATAAAATATTAAGTGACGAAGAATACACATATGAAGATGGAACAATTACTATTCCAAGTGTTAGTGGTAATATAGAAATATACAGTACAAGTTACGCTCCATCATTTAGTGATAAGAGTGGAGCGAATAAACCAGTATTAAGTGAAAATATGATACCAGTAGTATATAACGAAGATTTAAAAATATGGGAAAAACAAGATTTAGATAAAAGTTATGATTATTCAAAACAAATATGGGCTAATGCTGTGACAGTAACAGAAAATAGTAGATTAACATATCAAAACGCTAAAGTAGGAACAGAAGTAAAAATGGAAGATATTTTACAAATGTTTGTGTGGATACCAAGATATAGTTATACAATAAAGAGTGAAGATGGGACTCATTATTATGGAAAAGCAAGTTATGGGAATAAGACTCCAACAAGATTATTACCAGGAGAGATAGATGTAAAGTTTATTCCAACTACTCAGAATGACAGTACTGGAAGTGCACAATATAAAGGAGATACGGCAGATGGATGGTATACACCACCAGGATTTACATTTGGAGATAAAAATTTATCAGGAATATGGATGGGTAAATTTGAAACTGGATATAGTTCAGGAGATGGAACTGGAATAAGTGCAACAAGTACTGCTAATGCACAAGTAGATGATGTGCATACAGACAGAGTGATTATAAAACCAAATGTGTATTCCTGGAGAGAAGTAAGAATCTCTACTTTTGATTTAGTTTCAAGACAAGTTGTAGCAAAAGATAATGTGTTTGGCTTTAATCAAAGTACATATGATAGTCACGCAGCAAAAAACACTGAATGGGCTCTTATGACGTATCTTTCTCAAAGTAAATATGGAAAATATGGAAATATTCTTTATGATGAAAATAATAAAAAAATTTATGGTAATAACTATAATGCTTATATGACAGGATGCTCTTCAGGAAAAGGAGTCGATTCTATAGCGGAGAGTTGTACTTATCAATATGATGATATGACATCTCGGGGAGCAGGAACAGGTTATGGTGGTGCTGGTGCATCAACAACAGGAAATGTCTATGGAATATATGATACAAATGGAGGAGCTTGGGAATATACAATGGGAGTACTCGATAAGAGGTCTGGATACACACCGGAAATAAATTCAGGATATACTGGAAAAATAACAAATGATAGTACTATTGATGGACGGGAATGGCCATTGGAAAAATACTATGATTTATATACTAGTAATGATCCTCTAACGGCCTGTGGAGGTTTAGCTTGTAAAGGACACGCATTAAATGAAACTGCTCAATGGTATGATACATATGCTTTTATGACAAATAAGGAATATCCTTGGATTGTCCGTAGTGGTGGTTATAATGGAACAGATCACGCAGGTATTTCTTTTTATAGTTACGGTTATGGAAATATACATATTTATGGTTCTTTTCGTATAGTCTTAACACCTAATAATTAAAATATTTTCTTATACAATAAAAGAATGATAAGCAAAAGTTATCATTCTTTTTGTGCGAGAAAACTCCCAGATAGTCTGGGAGTTCGGTAGAGCTTTAGCGATGAGTCTTTAAAATAAAAGCACCTTTTGCTATACTGAATTTGGTCTGTCAGTAATAAAAAAGCAAAAGGAGGTCAAACCAATGGATGACAAACATACT
>CANRQG010000056.1 GCA_947632735.1 uncultured Bacilli bacterium
TTTAAAACAATCAAGATACATATTCTGCCTATACTCTCTATACAATAATATAATACCATACAAAAATTAGAAAGAAATGCCTAATTTCAACAAAAATTAAACTTTTTATATTTCATCAACTGTCAAACTCGGGTTATAACATTATTTTCATAAAGAAAGCACTTTTATAACATCAATAAAAACAGCTTTCCCTACAATTTTACATAAAAAACCAACATACAAAACCTCAAAATACCACTGATTTTTACCACATATCAAGCTGTTCAACCAAAATTCAAAAAAATTTAGATTTTTTTAAATTTTTTTTATTTTTTTGTTGACAAATTATTTAATTTCGGTTAGTATAGTAATCACCAATTCGGAATTAGGCGAATTGGTCGCTAGTATCACACTAGCCAACCCCTTTTTATTCTTTTTGGAGGTTGCCCTCAGGGGGTGCAACCTCTTAGATTAAAAACAAAAAAAGATGTTTGCCGACATCTTTTTTTTGTTTTACCAAATAGATACAACCATCAACTATATTGAAGATAAAACCAACATCATTCATCCATATCAAACAACAATTCTACCCCTAACAATAACATAGCCTCTCTATCCTATCCTCACACTACACGTACTACTCCTCTTTGTTCTCCAAAGAAACATAATATTCATATCTACTAATCGCATTTTCCTTATTCCTATCTAACAAACTATCCGCCTGTCTAGATATCTTCTTCAAAGACCTATATCTATCCTCGCCAACTATAAACTCATCATATCGTGAAAAATCGGCCTTACTATCCATCTTAAATTCCCCATTTATAGGGTTGTAATGGAATAGTGGGAAATATCCAGACAAAGTAGCCTCTTTTTCCTCATTTATACTATTCTTCATTCCCTTAATTATTCCCTGTGCAATACAAGGAGCATAAGCAATTATAATAGATGGCCCATCATAACTTTCAGCCTCTTTTAATACCTTTATTGCCTGCACAGGGTTAGCCCCCAACGAGATAGTACCAACATAAACGTGTGGATAAGTAAGAGCCATCTTCGCTAAATCCTTCTTAGCAACCTCTTTTCCACTAGCCGCGAATTTAGCAACAGCCCCAACACGCGTTGACTTCGAAGCCTGTCCACCAGTATTAGAATAAACCTCAGTATCCAAAACCAAAATATTAACATTCTCCTTATTAGCTAAAATGTGGTCTATACCATTATAACCAATATCATAAGCCCAACCATCACCACCAACAAGCCAAACTGACTTAGGCGTAATAAAATCCTTTAACTTCAATAAACCCTCTATCTTCGTAGAATCAACTACCTCAAGTAATCTAAGAGCCGTCTCATCATTAATTTCCTCACAATAAGCTGTATAAATATCAGCTTCACTCTTCTTAACCAAATTCATATTATTCTTAATCAAAGTAACAATCTGTCTTTTCATCGCCAAATCAGCTATCTTCATTCCAAAACCAAACTCAGCATTATCCTCAAATAACGAATTAGCCCACGGAATAGAATATGGCATCGAAGGTGTAGATGCACCATAAATAGAAGAGCACCCCGTTGCGTTAGCGACAACCATCTTTTCACCAAATAATTGCGTCAATAATTTTAAATAAGGCGTCTCCCCACAACCCGCACAAGCTCCCGGGAACTCAAACTTCGGCTTTACAAATTGACTACCTTTAACCGTCGTCGTCGGCATAACATTCTTCTTTTCACTAACCTCTTCAAATAAATACTTGCCAGCCTCATCCTTCTTTTCCTGATATAGCTCATCCTTCATCTTCATTACTAAAGCCTTAGCTCCAGCCTTTCCTGGACAAACTTCACTACATAAACCACAACCCGTGCAGTCGGGAACACTAACCCCAATTGTAAACTTATAATCACTATCCTTAATATTAGCTGGAAGAAGCTCCTTCTTAACTGACTCAGGAGCATCAATAATCTCCTTTTCATCAAGTAAGAAAGGTCTAACTACTGAATGTGGACACACCAAACTACATAAGTTGCAAGAAATACAATTCTCCGAATTATAACAAGGCGCCATCTCACTATTATCTCGCTTATCCAATTTTGAAGTACCAGCCTCAAATTCACCATTAGCCATTTTTAAGAAACTACTAACAGGTAAACTATCACCCTCCATAGAATCAATTACTTCAAATAAAGTCTTTTTCTTCTCTACTTCCTTTTCAAAATCAACATAAGGAACCTTAACCGGCATTAGACACTCTAAACTATTTTCAATAGCCCTAATATTTTTATTAACTAAATCTCCACCTTTGTTCGCAAACTTAACCGCTAAATTTTCCTTAATCTTACCAACCGCAAAATCAAAATCAATAATTTTTCCTAACTTAAAAATCAAAGTTTCCATAATTGCGCTAATCTTACCATTAAGACCCTCTTCTGCCGCAATACTGTTAGCGTCAATTAAAAACATCTTAATATTTCTATTCTTCAAAATACTCTTATCGTGACTACTCATCATTTCCAAAACTTCATCCGGACTCTTACTTGTATTTAGAACAAAAACCCCTTTATCCTTTATCTTCTCAAGCATTCTTAATCTTCTTAAATAAGAATCCTTCGTACAAACAACAAGCTTAGCCTCTTCAACATAATAAGTAGACCTAATTGGCTTTTTACCAAAACGTAAATTAGATATCGTGACTCCTCCACTTTTTTTAGAGTCATACTGAAAATACCCCTGAACATAAGCATTAGTATAGGTTCCCGTTATTTTCATTAAATCCTTAGAAGCACTAACCATACCATCACTGCCAAAACCATAGACAAGAAACTCAATATCATCATTAACCAACTTAAACTTAGGGTCATATTTTATTGATAAATTAGTAACATCATCGTTAATCCCAACAGTAAAATTATTATGCACTTCCCTAGTATCTAGAAAATCAAAAACCCCTTTTATCATAGCTGGCGTTGTATTCTTACTAAAGACCATACCTACCACCATAGACATTAACTCTTGCATCAACTTCCTTTATAGTCTCAACTACATCCAAAAATAAAGGTTCTCCCGTTGCGCCGTGCTCCTTCGTCCTATCCAAAACCGCAATCTTTTTTACTGACTTAGGCAGAACTTTCAAGAAATATTTAGCACTAAAAGGTCTATATAAATGTACCTCCATTAAACCTACATTTTCACCCTTAACATTATTTAAATAATCAACCGTATCCTTAATTGTCTCACAAACAGAGCCCATTGCCACAATTACTTTAGTAGCATTCTCACTACCATAATAATTAAATGGCTGGTAGTTGCGACCGGTAATTTTATTAATTTCCTCCATATAATCATTAACAATATCAGGAATTTTATCATAATAACTGTTTCTAACCTCTGTTGCCTGAAAGTAAATATCCTCATTTTGCGCTGTTCCCCTAATCGTAGGCTTTTTAGGGTTCATTGCTCTTTCCCGAAACATAGTTAAGCTTTTTTCATCGATTAAGTCCTTAAGTTTTAAAGTATCTATTACCTCCACCTTTTGTAATTCGTGGCTGGTCCTAAAGCCATCAAAAAAGTTTATAAAAGGAATTCTCCCTTTAATAGCGCTAAGATGACAAACTCCCGTTAAATCCATTACCTGTTGTACAGAAGAAGAACATAAAATAGCAAACCCCGTAGCTCTCGTCGCATAAACATCCTGATGGTCACCAAAAATAGAAAGAGCGTGCGTTGCTAAAGAACGAGCCGCAACATTTATAACACAAGGTAACATCTCCCCAGCGATTTTATACATATTAGGTATCATTAATAAAAGTCCCTGACTAGCCGTATAAGTCGTAGTCAAAGCCCCCGCTTGTAAAGAACCGTGAACCATACCTGCTGCTCCAGCTTCACTTTCCATCTCTACTACTTTAACAGGCGTCCCAAAGTAATTAAGCTTTCCCTCACTACTCCACTTATCAGTAAGTTCCGCCATTGGCGAAGCCGGCGTAATAGGATAAATACCAGCTACCTCCGTAAAATTATATGAAACATAACTTGCTGCTTCATTACCATCCATTATCTTTTTCATTAAATCACCTTCTAAAAATATTATATCTTAATTTTAAAAAACTGTAAAACTAATCAAACTAACTATTAGTTTTAGCCTAAAATAACCTAAAAACCTAACGACACTAAACCGCCCCATCCTGGGCCCAAAACAGCTCAAAACAGCCTAAGCCTAAAACAAACAACTGACTCTAACTAACATAATTAATATATGTATCAAGACTTGTATCACTATGAACCGATATTCTTGGTATCTTATATAAATCTATTCCTTTAGTAGCCTTACGCATACCACCTATAAAAGCCATTTTAAAACCAGCTTCTTTAGCAATTGAAATAGCATAATCATTATACTCATAGAAAGGAAAACACAAAGCTTCCGTATTATTAAGAGTCTCCCTACTTTGCTTCAAATCACTTAACAGTTCATCTCTATCAGCACATTTCAAAGGACTACCCTGTCCTCCTGGGCAAACACCTGGTGTATGTAAATTATGTGTATGCGAGGCAATTTCCATATAACTAGAAGCAAACTTTTCAGCTGGATACCACGAACTTACCAAGAAAAGGGTAGCATTTATCTTATAACTTTCAAGTAACGGAATAAAATTCTCTGCCCTAGCTCCATCATCAATAGTTATCAAAATACTATTCATTGGCAGCCTAATCTTATCCTCAATAAATAACCTAAGCTCAGTTGTTGTCAAGGTAAAATAATTATTATCCTTTAAATACTGAAACTCTTCCTTTATCTGATTTTCGTGATGACAAATAAGTTCATTACAACTAGTATCCCCCTCTAAATATATAAAGTGGTAGCAAGTAACCGGAACACTACTGGCTTCTTCTTTATCCGTATTCTTACTATCCTTTACCTCTAAAACATCATCTTTCGGGATAAAGAGAAGCTCTCCTAAATAATCAATGTAGTAGCCAGCATCATCCTTCACAATTATTGGTGCTTCTATCTTTTTATTAAGCTGATAAACAACCTTATCATCTCGATATAAATGCACATCATCCTTAGAAATAACATTTAAATTATATGGTAAATAATTCTTATAACGTAAATCTACCTGTCTTTCTTCCTCTGTCTTTGAAACATCTTTATAACTAATATAAATATCTAAATCTTTTATTAAAAAATATTTTGTCTTATAAGTAATCTTTTCTTTCTCTAAATTTATTATCTCATCTTTACTAATATCACCAATTTTTACATATTTACTACCAGCTTTTTCATATAAAGAAGCCTTTCTCAGTGTTTTAACTGTTTCACTATAATGTTTGGTAATATCCTGTTTCAATTCTTCTCGTTCTTCTTTTACTTGTCTTTTAATATCTCTATCGTGCTTTACTCTTAGAAAACAAAAAAAAGATAAAGACCCCACTGCCGTAGCAACAATTATCACAAACAAAACAGATTTCTTTAATCTTCTTTTCTTTCTCATTATTTATCTCCTATTAACTAACTGTAACAGCTTTATTCTTTTCATTAGTAACTATCCAAGCATTTGATACTGTTCTTCCACCATACTCTCCACCAGCTGATGGCTTATTATAAAGCTTTCCATTAACACTCATTGTTGAAGAAGCACCACCATCTAAGTTAGCGGCATTATAAGCCTTATAACGAAGAAGTATCTCGATAACATCATTCATCGTTGCACCCATACTATAACCTGGTAATCTTCCCTCGATTATTAAAAACAAGACAATGCCATCTTTTCTTTGTGCAATAACAGTTCTAGGGGCTGTACCCCATCCACCATCACCGTGAATCTTAGCGACTTTTCCATTAACTATCAAGTTAGGGCCAAATTCAACCGCGTCAACCATTTCATCTTTAATAGCTTCTTCTGGTGACTTTGAAGTTAAATACATCTTATGGTCTTTCGTAAAGCCAATTAATTCACCACTTCCACCTGGATGGTCCCAAACAAGTTCTCCATCTTTAATAATTGCGCCATAAGGTATTGAGCCATTACCCCAACCGTCTAAGTCCTCAAAGCCTCCACCGTTAATCCCAACATAACCATTATTATTCTTTACTAAAGAATTAACACTTTGACCAGCCTTACCTAACTTAGAAGAAACAGCTAAAGTAACATCACTAGGGTCATAAATAACTGTCAAATATCCTTTATATTTTTTCTCTTCTAGACGAATTATCTTATATAAATCATTACCTGGAACTCGAGTATATAACTCTTCTTCATACTTTGAAGAATAATGCTTTTTCTCAGAAGTATCACCAATTACTATATCGTCAAGATTTATCTCCTCGCTTGGCTTTTCAATATAATTATCATTCATAATTTCATTTATTGTCTCAGTTCCATATAAAGTATAAGCTAAGTACTTATGTGACATTGTAGTCATAGCTGTTGGTATCCAAAAAGTCTTAAAATCATCCGTATTGATAACAACAAGTCCCATAATAACAGCTATATCTAATAAAAATACTAATACCGTAAATTTTCTAATCTTTAATACTTTCTTTTTCTTTTTTTTACTTTCCATCATCATACCTCGCATCGTGTTTTCTTGATTTTCATACCCTTAATAAGTATACCACGAGTAAAATAAAAAGCCTAGTCCTTTTTTTGGAGTTTCAGCTATTTTTATGGCAAGTGCCAAATTAATCAATAAATACAATAAACACAAATTATTTAATATGAGTAACATTTTTTCTTGCTATATAGTTTTAACAAACCAAACGAAAAAAAAGAACTACTGTCCTTTCTTTAACTAATTATTTGCCTCCCCCATCGCAACTATAGCTGCTAAAGAACCATCTGAAACAGCTGTCGTTAACTGACGAAGTTTCTTTACTCTAGCATCACCTGCTACAAAGATTTTTTCTCTACTAGTATAAACCTCATCGTGAGCAATGATATAGCCCTTTTCATCTATATCAATTACATTCTTAAAAATCTCATTAGCAGGTTCTTGTCCAACAGCAATAAATAAGCCATCTACTTTTAACTCACTAACTTCTTCATTATTATTCTTAATCATAATACTTTCAAGCTTATCTTGACCATTCATTCCTACACAAGTAGAATTTAAAATAAACTCAACATTATCTTTCTTTTGTAATTTATTATAAGAGCGTTCCTCACCTCTAAAAGTATCTCTTCTATGAATAAGATAAACCTTACTACATAAATCAGCTAGAAAAAGCGCATCTTCCAAAGCCGCATTGCCACCACCTATGACAGCAACTTTCTTTCCTCTAAATAAATTACCATCACAACTTGCACAATAAGAAACACCTTTACCAATAAACTTCGTTTCTTCAACTAAACCAAGTTTTCTATTCTTAGCACCCGTTGCAATAATTATTGTCTTACCCTGATAACTATTCTTATTTGTAGTTACAACTCTATCCTCACTAATATGTAAAACAGTTTCAAAAACCACTTCTCCACCAAGTTTTTTTACCTGATTATAAAGGTTCTTAGCAAAGTCTATTCCTGAAATATTTTCAATAGCTGGATAATTTTCTATTTTATGAGCCGTAACTATCTGTCCTCCATATTGATTTGCTTCTAAAATTAATATCTTTTTATTAGCCCTAAGCGCATACAATGCAGCCGTTAAACCAGCAGGGCCAGCTCCAATTATTATTATATCGTACATATATCCTCCTTAATATTCTAATAATTTTCCTTAATAATCTTACCACTTACAAACTGATAAATGGTATTTAACCAAAACATCAAACTTTTTTGCCATATCTCCTTCAAAGAAAAAGCAATTGCCTTTAGCAACCTACTTTTGTACACGTGTTTTTTTCATTTAAACATTTAAAAACACATTCTAATTGTTCATACATATCTTTCTTTAACTCTTCTGTTAAATCTTGATAAGCATCTTCCTGTTTATCACTAATTCCCTCTGTCAATTTTATTGCTTCACCATTTACTACAGCTACTACATTAGGAGCAAAAATTCTCTTTTCTCCAGTAGAAACTTTTTCCCCATCTTCTGTGGATAATTCATAATCACTTAGGACACTATCTAATTTTTCAAGTAATTCATTATAACCTTTTGAACCCTCTTTTGTTGTCTTAACTTCGCCATCAACTAATTCTTTAGTATCTCTAATATCATAGACATCAACATAATAAATTTTTGTTATCTTCCTGTCTTTAGCAACTTCTAAAAAAGTCTCTAACATACTACGACACCAAGGACATTTTGGAAACCCAAAGTAAACAACAAATGTCTCTTTATTAGTAATCATATCAGCGATTTTCTCAGCTGTTGAATAAATTATTGGATTATCTTTATCTATACTTATTTCTCGAATTTTATGATTACCATTATCTTGATTATTTAAACTTTCATATTCTTCCTTAAACTTGATAGCATCGTTTTTTTTACCACAGGCTGTAAGAGAAATTAAACCTACTATTATAAACAAGAATATTACTACTTTTTTCATTACAACAACTCTCCCTACTACTAACGCATCTATAAACATTATAAACCAGAATAATAAAAATTGGTAGATTTTTTTACTAATTAATACAATTATGTTTTTGATACTTATGGACACAAAAGTCTATTACATTGTTACAAGTCTTAGTTGTTGAAAAAGTGTAAAATATAATCGAGTAGAGTAAATTTTCAATAACTTTATTTATTGATATGATACCCTCTCACACCACCGTACGTACCGTTCG
>CANRQG010000057.1 GCA_947632735.1 uncultured Bacilli bacterium
TAGGAAAATTGAAGAGAGCTATCCTTAGTACGAGAGGACCGGGATGGACAAACCTCTGGTGTATCTGTTGTAGCGCCAGCTGCAGTGCAGAGTAGCTATGTTTGGAAAGGATAACCGCTGAAAGCATCTAAGCGGGAAGCCTCCTTTGAGATGAGTTTTCCCATACGTATGTAGTAAGATCCCAAATAGACGATTTGGTTGATAGGCTGGAGATGGAAGAATGGTGACATTTTGAGTTGACCAGTACTAATAGATCGAGGATTTAATCATAATTTAATTAATTTGATGAAACACAGTATCTAAGTTTTCAGAGAATTATTTCTCTATATATTTTCTTGGTTACGATAGCAAGTGGGGTACACCTGTTCCCATCCCGAACACAGAAGTTAAGCCACTTTACGCCGACGATAGTGTATGCGAAAATAGGAAGTTGCCAAGAATTTTTTTTTGCACTAAAGTTCACAATGTTGAGCTTTTTTTGTTATAATAAAAAAAGAGGTGACCTATATTGAAAAAAGAATTATATGAAAAAATAATAAGTCTTTGTCTTGAAAATGGTTGTGACTTTGCTGAAGTCTATTATGAAGAAGAAAAAAATACTATTTATAATCTAACAAATAGTATTTTAGATGATATTATAACTAATTGCCATAGAGGTATTGGGATTAGAGTTGCGGTAGGAAACGAAGTTTACTATACTTCTACAAACGATTTAACCGAAGAAAACTTACTTGCGCAAACAAAAATACTGCTAAGTAATATAAAATTGCCCAAAAATGATTTATCAAAAAACATCGTACCTAAAAACTTAAAACCAATAACTTTCAAGCTAAATAACCTCGAAGAAGAATATCTCCAAGTAAAAATTCCTCATAGCTCCTTTCCTGTCTCTAAAAAAATAGCTATCTTAAAAGAAATGGACAAAGTAGCCCGTTCCACCTCCGAGCTTATCTCCCAAGTTAAAGCTAGTATAATCGAAAAAGAAAAGACCTTTACCGTCGCCAATAGCTTTAGAAAGTTCATCTCCTCTAATATCATAAATACCCGTCTAATGTGCATACCATACGCCACCA
This sequence comes from uncultured Bacilli bacterium, assembly GCA_947632735.1. Taxonomy (GTDB): domain Bacteria; phylum Bacillota_I; class Bacilli_A; order RF39; family UBA660; genus CANRGD01. The sequence goes on from CANRQG010000057.1 coordinate 1,074, forward strand.
AAAACGGCAAAACCGAAACCACCTTCAAAGCCCTAGGCAAAGGAGCAGGCTATGAATTCCTAGACAACGTCAACTACCGAGAATACGCTAAAAATGTCGCCCAAATAGCGGTGAAAAAACTTGATGCCATCAAATTCAAAGGTGGTAAAGTACCCGCTATTTTAGGCCCTGGTTTTGGCGCCGTTATCTTCCACGAAGCTTGTGGCCATTCCCTAGAAGCAACAAGTACAGCCGATAACCTAAGCGTCTTCTCCAATAAAATAGGCGAAAAAATCGCCACCTCAAAAGTAACACTAATAGACGATGGCACCATACCTAACGAATGGGGAACCACCCTAATTGATAGCGAAGGAAACAAAACCCAAAAAAATATCCTAATCGATAAAGGCATCCTAAAAAGCTACCTCGTCGACTACATCAGCACTCGCAAGCTAAAAGCCCCTATAACCGGCTCAGCTAGAAGAGAAAGCTATATCTATCCACCAACATCCCGTATGAATAATACCTACCTGGCACCAGGTGAAGATACAATCGAAGATATGCTAAAAAGTATAGACTATGGCATTTACTGTAAAAGCTTAGCCGGTGGTAGCGTCGATGTAAATACCGGTGACTTCAACTTTTCCGCCGATGAGTGTTACCTAATCGACAAAGGCAAAATAACCAAAATGTTAAGAGGTGTAACCCTTATTGGTAAAGGTCAAGATATTCTTAACAAAGTTGAAATGGTCTCAAACGACTTAGAACTTGAAACAGGCTACTGTGGAAGCATCAGTGGCACAATTCTAGTAGATGTAGGAGAACCAACTATAAAAATTAGCGAAATTCTTGTTGGAGGTGAAGCTTAATGACCCTTAAAAAAATAAAAAGTCCGGTGACAACAGAAAAAACCAAAAGCCAAATGAGCACTAAAGAAATAAAAAGTCCAGTGACCACAGAAAAATCTAAAAGCCCAATAGCCACAAAAGAACCAAAAACCCCAATGACTCCCCAAGCATTTAAAGCTCTAGCCCTAAAGAAAAACATTACCGAACTCCAAATAATCGAGTTCCAAAATAATGACCTAGACCTAGACATTCTAAACGATAAGCAACGAAAATTCATAATATCATCAGGAACATACTACGAAATAAAAGCCAAAATAAATAATAAATACGTCAAACACGTATCAAATTACCTTGATGAAGAAATCCTAAACATCCTAGAAGCAAAAGCCCAAACCATCGAAAGCAATTACGAAGACTACCTACCAAAAAAAAGCTTAAAAACTAGGCACCAGCAACTATCTCCTCTAAAAGCCGTAGACCTAAATCGCTTTCTAAACCTAAATAACCTAACCAAGAACTATCCACACATAACCAACCTCGAAATAAACTATTCCCTTTCCAATACCAAAAAGCACCTAGAAAACCTTACCGGCCTAGACTTAACAGAAACCAAAAGTATCGAAATATTTAGCATCCAAGCAACCGGTAAAATAAATGCAACCACCTATACTGAAGATGACACAATCTATAATACGAATAAAAAAATAAACTTCGAAAAAGTTGTCGAAAAAGTCCTAAAAAACATCGAGCAAAACACTAGACAGCAAAAACTTAAAACCGCTAAATATAACGTCATTGTCTCAGAACGCTTTGCCTGCCAAATCCTAAGAGAATTCATTAAACTCTTATCCAAAGAAGAAATACGTAAAAAAACCTCTTGCCTAGAAGGTATGCTTAATAAAAAAATCTTCTCCGAAAAACTTACCATAATAGAAGATGCATCCAATAAAAACTATCCATCCTATACCAAATTTGATAACGAAGCGACCCTAACATACAAAAAAGAACTAATAAAAAATGGCATCCTAAAAACCTATCTTTATAATAATAAAGAAGCCCTTCTAGAACATAAAAAGTCAACCGGTAATGCCTATGGTAACAAAATATCCGCAAATAATGTTTATATCGAAGAAAAACCACAAGTAACTTCAACTCCTAAAAACCTTTTCCACCAACTACAAAATGGTCTTTACATCACCAAGTACCAAGAAACAGGAGGCACAACCCTTAACCCGATAACCGGTGACATCTCAGTACAAATATATGGCAACATCGTAAAAAATGGCAAAATAGGCCCTACTTTTGAACCCTGCATCCTAACCACAACAATATTCGAACTATTTACTAATATTAAAGAGCTCGGTTCCCAGAAAGAATTTAAGACCATCAAAACAGCTTCTCCCAAAATATTAATAGAGAATATGTCAATTTCTAGTAATTAATTCAAAATAGAGTTGTCTAACTCTTTTTTTTTGATTATAATAATTTGTAGGTGAGAAAAAATGGAATACAAAGTAACGACATATTCAGAAGAAGAAACAATAGAATTAGCTCAAAATATTGAGTCAGAAAAATTTCCTAATATGGTTATATGTTTGCGAGGCGATTTAGGCAGTGGAAAAACTGTCTTCACTAAAGGCTTTGCTTCCGCTATGGAAATAACAGAAGAAATAACCTCCCCAACATTCACCATCATAAAAGAATACACATCAGGTGATATGCCGCTATATCATATGGACGTTTATCGTCTAGATGGTAAAGTTGCCGACTTAGGAATTGAAGAATACTTTACTAAAAAAGGTATAACTATCATTGAATGGGCTGATATGATTGAAGATTATTTACCAGAAAAGCGTCTTGACATCAAAATCAAAAGCTCAGCTGAAGATGAAGATAAAAGAATAATAACCATTATCCCTTATGGTAAAAAATATGAAGACCTTTGTGGTGCCGTATTATGAAATACCTATATATAGATACATCTTCTAGCTATCTATATAGTGCTATTGCGGATGACTCTAAACTCATATGTGAAGTGAAAAAAGACTTAGGTCATACCTTATCCGAAGAAGCTTTGCCTGAAATAGTTGAAATGTTTAGAAAAAATAATATTACCCCAAAAGAAATTAATAAAATTATCGTCGTCGATGGACCTGGGTCATTTACAGGTATTAGAATAGGTATTACCATTGCCAAAGTATATGCTTGGTCTTTAAATATCCCTATTACTACCATATCAGCTCTAGAAGCTATGGCTCTATCCCTTAACGATAAATCCTATCGCGTACCAGTGCTTGATGCTAGAAGAGACTATGTCTTTGCCGCTATTTATCAAGACAATATGACAGAAATAATGCTACCTCAGCATATAAAAATTGTCGACCTACTCCATAAAATAGAACAAATAGAAGATTTTCATATAATTACCAATGACACCTTAGAAATGTTTCAAAATATCAAGCCTTATGACCCTGATTTATTTAAAATTATCTCCAGTAGCAAAACCAAACAAGAAATTAATCCCCACGCCGTTAACCCCAAATACTTAAAATTAACTGAGGCCGAAGAAAAAAATGGTCATTGAGCTTTCCAAAGATAACATAGACCTAATTGCCAATTCCTTTCTAAATAAAGAAGAAATCCTAGCTAATTTTAAGAATAATCCTTTTGCTAAATACCTAGTTTTAAATGAATCTAACAAAATAATTGGCTATATTTATTATAGTGATATTTACGACCGAGCTGAAATTAATCAAATAGAAATAATAAAAGAAAGTAGAAATAAACATAAAGGTACCTTACTTCTAAGAGAATTTTTAAAAATCGTTAACAAAGACGTGACTCTAGAAGTAAATAAAGAAAATATCTATGCGATTAAACTCTATGAAAATTTTGGTTTCGAAAAAAAAGCTCTCCGTAAAGGATACTATAATGGAATAGACGGCATTTTAATGGAAAGAAAAAATAACTAATGCTACAATAAGTGGCTTCTTTTCTTCTAAAAGACTTATTAAGGAAGTGTAAAAATGAAAGACTTATACATTATGGGAATAGAAAGTAGTTGTGATGAAACGAGTGTCTCTATCGTAAAGAATGGTACTACCGAAGTAGCAACAGTTATCTCATCACAAATTGATATTCATAAAAGTTATGGTGGTGTAGTCCCCGAGATAGCAAGTCGTGAACACGTTAAAAATATTACTATCGTCTTAGAAGAATGCCTAGAAAAAGCTCATATGACAATGGAAGAAATAGACGCTATCGCCGTTACCTATGGACCAGGCCTAATCGGTTCACTACTAATTGGACTTGAAGCTGCTAAAACATTGTCCTTTCTTTATAATAAGCCCTTAATACCTGTTCATCATATCGCTGGACATATATACGCTAATAGCTTAGTAAAAGAACTAGCCTTTCCTCTACTTGCTGTTGTTGTTAGTGGTGGACACACAGAGCTAGTAGTAATGAGAAAGCATTATGATTTTCGAAAAATAGGGGGAACCTTAGACGATGCTATAGGAGAATGCTATGACAAAGTAGCTAGAGTAATCGGCTTAGAATATCCCGGAGGACCAAAGATAGATAAATTATCTTCACTTGGTAAAAAAACTTATAAATTACCAATTCCTTTAAAAGATGATAGTTACAATTTTTCCTTTAGTGGCCTAAAAAGTGCTGTTATAAATCTCGTTCACAATGAACAGCAACATAATAGAGAAATAAATAAAGAAGACTTGGCTGCTTCATTTCAAAGTGTAGCTATTGAAGAAATTACTACTAAAGTAAGAAAAGCTATTACTGAACAAAATATTAAAAATGTCTTAGTAGCAGGAGGAGTCGCAGCTAATAATGCTTTAAGAAATGCTTTAACATCTTTAGCTAATGAGTTAAATGTTAATCTATCAATTCCTCCTTTAAAATACTGTACAGATAATGCTACGATGATTGCTGCTGCTGGTTTTTATGCTTATAAAGCTGGTAGAATAGCTGACTTACGCCTAAATTCAAAATCACAAGATGAGTTAAAATAAATATTAAGTTAATATTTTTATCGATTATAAATGCATTTTTTTTAGAAAAATGTATTTTTTTTTCTTAAAGTGTGCTACAATATAAAAGAATAGGGAGGCTAGATGATGATAAATAGAATTGTTTTAAACGAAACAGCTTATTTTGGTCGTGGAGCAAGAGGAAGATTATTTGAAGAGTTAACTTCTAGAGGTTTCAAAAAAGTTTTATTAGTAACAGATAGAAATTTAGTTGAAAATGGCATAGTAAAAATGGTTACTGAGAACATTGAAAAAGCAGGTACAGCATACTTTGTTTATGACGGGGTTAAACCAAATCCTAACGTTAAAAATGTTAAAGATGGTTTAATGATGGCTCAATTAAATAATGTCGATGCTATTATTGCTGTAGGTGGTGGAAGTCCAATTGATACTGCCAAAGCTATAGGAATTATTATGACAAACCCTGAATATGTTGATGTTGTAAGCTTAGATGGTGTTGCTAATACCAAAAATAAAGCATTACCAATTATTGCTTTACCAACAACCGCTGGAACAGCCGCTGAAGTTACTATTAACTATGTTATAACTGATGAAATTAACACTAAAAAAATGGTATGTGTTGATGTTCACGATATTCCAGTTTTGTCAATTGTTGACCCTGATTTAATGCAAGGTATGCCACAAAGTATTGCTGCATCAACAGGAATGGATGCACTAACTCACGCTATGGAGGGTTACATTACTAAATCAGCTTGGCTTATACCTGATATGTTCCATATTAATGCTATGGCTTTAATCTACAAAAATTTAGAAAAAGCTGCTAATGAAAAAGATATGTTAGCTGTTGAAAAAGTAGCTTATGCACAATATATTGCTGGAATGGGCTTTTCTAATGTTGGTTTAGGAATAGTACATTCTATGGCTCATTCACTTGGTGCATACTTTGATACGCCTCACGGTGTTGCTAACGCTTTATTATTACCACATGTTCTAAAATACAACGGTAAAGTTTGCCCAGAATTATTTAGAAATATGGGAAGTGCCTTTGGCATCGATATGCAAAATACAACTGATGAAGAAGCCGTTGATAGAGTAGTAGAAGCTATAAAAGCTTTATCAAAGAGACTAAATATTCCTCAAACATTAAGAGAAATTGGTGTTCCTGAACAGATGCTACCAGTTTTAGCTAATCAAGCTATAAATGATGCTTGTACACCAGGAAATCCACGTAGTGTAACTGTTCAAGATATCATTAACATTTATAAAGAAGCTTATTAAAAATAAGGAGAATCATTATGTTAAAATCACAAGTTGCCTATAGTACTGATTCTGATAATTTAAAAGCTGGTATTAAAACAGCTAAAGATTCTATAAAGAATTTTCCTAATGCTAAATTAGGTTTTCTTTTTACTTCTGTAAAAAATGATATCAAAGACGTTGTTAAAGGAATAAAAAGCGTAACTGATGTTCCTTTTATAGGCTGTACCAGCAGCAATGGCATAATTGTTCCTGATGGTTATATTAATTCAGAAAATGGCTATGTAGGTATGCTTACCTTAGCTGATTCTAATATGACTATTGGTCTAGCTTGCCACGAAGCTGGAAAAGATGCTAGAAATATTGGGAGAAAAGTTGCCATTGCCGCAGTTGAAGATGCTAAAACAACAAGAGCTCCTGCTTATTTTTATATGATATGTTCACCTAAAGAAGAGGAAGAATACTTAATGGGCATACAAGATGTCATTGGCCGTGTTCCCGTCTTTGGTGGTAGTGCCGCTGATGATGATGTAAGTGGTAAATGGCAAATAATATGTAAAGACAAAATCTTTAATGATGGTGTCGCTGTAGCCTTCTTCTACACTGATAATGAAATAAATACCGCTTTTGCTGGTTGCTATAGAGAAACAAACAATATTGGTTTAATTACAGAAGTAAGAAATAACCGTACCTTAGTAGAAATAGATGGCGTATCTGCTTTAAAAAAATATGCCCATTGGACAGATACAGAGTTTTCTTCCCTTAAAGGAAAAAACCTTTTAAATACTTCTATAACCAAGCCTCTAGGAATAAAAGACCCCTTAGGAAATTTAACTATTGTAAGACATCCTATGTTTGGAGAAGATAACGGTACCAAAACAAAAAATGATGATGAAATAGAACTAGGAAATAAAATAGTCGAAAAAACAGCTATTATTCAATTAGATGCGACTATTGATGAATTAATCGATGCAACAGGAGAAACATTAAAAAAATTGCGAAGAAATATGTATCGTGATTCAGCTGCCTATATTCTGATTCATTGTGGTGGTAGACGATTAGCTATTAAAGATAGAATTAATGAAGTTCATAAACAACTCCTAAAAGAAGCAAAAGGCACTCCATTTATAATGGCTTTTACTTTTGGTGAATATGGTTATAGTGAACATTCAGCTAATATTTGTGGTGGTTTAATGCTATCATTTACTTCATTTGGTAAAGATTAAATATCTAATTAAAGTATCAAAATAGTAATAATACTACATAAATTATAATTAAAATTGTAACTTTTTCCAATTTATAGTCAAAAGTATTAGACAAAATGCAATATAAGTGCTATATTAAAACAAGAAAG
>CANRQG010000058.1 GCA_947632735.1 uncultured Bacilli bacterium
CAAAGAGATATTATACAACATAAGTTTAGTGACATTTTAACTAATGATATGGTGACATTTCTAAAAAGGATTAACATAGCGTTCTTTTAGCCTTGAAAAATTATTGTAGTAAAGGTATAATTTTATATAGAAAATATGGTGATAATTATGCACGAATTACTTTCTCCAGCAGGAGATATGGAAAGTTTAAAACAAGCTGTAATGAACGGGGCTGACGCTGTTTATTTAGCGTGCAAAAATTTTGGAGCAAGAAAGTTTGCAGAAAATTTTACTAATGAAGAGATAATTGACGCTATTAAGTTTTGTCATTTATATGGGGTTAAGATTTATGTAACAATGAATACTTTAGTAAAAGATAATGAAGTTTCTATGTTCTTAGGACAAGTTGAATTTTTATATAAAAATGGGGTTGATGCCTTATTAGTTCAGGACTTTGGAATGATATGTTTACTTAGGGAAAGATATCCTAATTTGGCTATTCACGCTTCTACGCAAGCAAATACTTCGGCTAAAGAAACAGCGGAATTATTTTATAAGTTAGGTTGTAAAAGGGTAGTATTTTCAAGAGAGTTATCCTTAAAAGAAATTGAAGAAATAAAGGTCCCTATTGAAAAAGAAGTATTTATTCACGGAGCATTATGTGTTTCATATTCAGGGTGCTGTTTAATGAGTAGTATGCTTGGTGGCAGAAGTGGTAATAGAGGAGAATGTGCTGGTTCGTGTCGAATGAAATATACTTTAAAGTATCGAGAAAGAATTATAGCTCAAGATAAATATCTTTTAAGTACTAAAGAGTTAAATACGGCACCACGATTTAAGGAGCTTTTAGATAGTGATATTTTAAGTTTTAAGATAGAAGGTAGAATGAAAAGTCCCGAGTATGTTGGCTTTGTGACACGATATTATCGTAATTTAATTGATAATTATGGTAATGTAGTAAATTTAGAAGAGGAAACAAACAAATTAAAAACACTTTATAATCGAGGCTTTACAGTAGGAAGACTTTTTAATGCCTCAGATGATGAAATAATGAATATAGACACACCTAATCATATTGGTTTAGAAATTGGTAAGGTAATTGAAGTTACAAAGGATAAAATTAAAATAAAATTAGATAGAGTCTTAAATCAGCAAGATGGCGTAAGATTTTTACAAAGTGGTAAAGGAATGATTATTAACTATTTATATGATGAAAATAAAAAGTTAGTAAATAGTTGTAGTGATATTTGTTATATAGATAATAAAGTTTCTTTAGAGACTAATGATTCTTTATATAAAACATTAGATTATAAGTTAATGCAAGATTTAAAAAAGTTACCTGATAGAAAAGTACCTATAACGATGAGAGCTATTTTGAAAGCGGGAGAATTTTTTAGCTTAGAGGTAAATGATGGAGTTAATACAGTTAAGGTTACTAGTGGAGTTGTTGATGTAGCAGTTAATGCTCCACTTGATGAAGAAAGGGTAAGAGAACAACTTGAAAAATTGGGAGAAACACCATTCGTAAGTACGGCGACGGTTATTGAAATGGGCGATAGTGTTTTTTTCAACATAAAAGATATTAATGAAGTAAGAAGAAAAGCTGTAGAAAAGTTGGTTGAAGTTAGAGAAAACGTTAAAAATGAGGTCGTTATTAATAATGTAGGACTTCTTCCAGTTAATACAAGTTTGGATAAGGGACTTACTTGTAGGTGTTTTAATACTAATCAAATAGATTATTGTCTTAAATTAAATTATAAGAGAATTTATTTAGAAGATAAAAATCTTTATAATGAATATAAGAATTATCAAAATATTTACTATAAAGTACCAAGAAATAGATTTATTATTGAAGAAGAATTAAAGAGAAAAAATTTAGTTTCAGAATATTTTTCTTTTCAAAATTATGATTTTTTAGTTGGTGATTATGGTTTAAATGTTATGAATATTTATACAGCTTATTATTTATATAAGATGGGTATGGAAGCTGTTACGTTATCTGTTGAACTAGGAGAAGATGAGATAATTAATTTTATAAATACTTATATTAAGTATTTTGGAAAGTATCCAAGTATTGAACTTATTGGTTATGGAAGATATGAAAATATGCTTATAAAGGGAAATATTTTAAACATAAAAGAAAATGATTATAAATATACTTTAATAAATGATAAGAATTTAGAGTTTCCAGTTTATTTTGATGGAGTTAATACCCATATTTTAAATTATAAAAGAAGTGAATTAGAAAATATAGAAACATTAAAGAAGTACGCTAATATAAGAATAGACTTTGAAAATGAGGATGAAAAAGAAATTGAAAAAATAACAACTAAATTTAAGTAGTAAAAGATAATAATTTTGTGGTAAAATATTATTGTGAGGAAGTGGTTTTATGAAAGATGCTTTACCAAAGAAGAAAGTAAAGAACTATTTTATATTGATTTTAATATTTGTTTTGGGAATAGGTATAACTTTATATTTAAGTAGACTTTATCACGTTTATGATGAGTATCAAAAACAAACACCAGTTATTAGAGGGGCAGTTTCTGAATTAACTAATGAAGAATTAGAACACTATCTTTTAGAAAATCCAACAACTGTTCTTTATATGTGTACAGCTAGTGATATGTTATGTCGAAATTTTGAAAAAGATTTTAAGAAATTAATTGAGAAAGATAATTTACAAGAAAAAATTGTTTACTTAAATTTAAGTGATATTGACCAAAAAGAATTTGTAGATAGTTTTAATGAGAAATATCCTTACCGTAATAAGCTAACTTCTAGATATCCGGCTATTGTATTGTTTGAAGAGGGAAAAATTATAAATATTTTACAGGGAAGTAGTAAGGAAAAACTTACAATAAAGAAAACAGAACAGTTTATAGATTTAAATAATATTGGGGAAAGTAATGAATAATATAGTACTTTTTGAACCGGAAATTCCTCAAAATACGGGTAATATTATGAGAACTTGTGTGGCGACAGGGACGAAGTTACATTTAATTAAACCTTTAGGCTTTGAGTTAGATAGTGCACATTTAAAAAGATGTGGAGTAAATTATATAGATAAATTAAAGTATGAAGTCTATGATAATTGGGAAGATTTTAAAAGAAAAAATAAAGGCATTTATTATTACTTTACTAGGTATGGACATAAGCCACATACTAGTTTTAATTACAGTAATAGGGAAGATTTATATTTTATTTTTGGTAAAGAATCAACGGGTATTCCAAAAGAAATATTAAAAGAAGATTTAGAGCATTGTATGCGTATTCCAATGACAAGTGATGTTCGAGCTTTAAATGTTTCTAATGCGGTTGCGGTTGTGATATATGAAGCCTTAAGACAACAAAATTATAATGGTTTATTAATGGATGAACCAGATGATTTAGGTCATAAAGGAAAAGATTTTTTAGAAAGAGATTAACTTTTTTCTATTAGATAATAAAAGTTAATCTGATAAATAGTTATTTTAAATAGATGCTTACTCGAGGGCAGGTAACAAAAAAATAAAAATAAATAAAATAAGTATAAAATTTAAAGCTTTCTACCATAAAAATGATAGGAGGCTTTTTTATGGCAAAATATAAAGTAGAAATTAGTGGAATAAATACTAATGATTTAGAAGTATTAAGTAATGAAGAGATGCAGAAACTATTTAAGTTGGTAAAAAAGGGCGATAAGATGGCAAGAGAGATGCTTGCGAATGGAAATTTAAAATTAGTCTTATCTATTTTAAAAAGGTTTAATAATAAGTATGATAATATGGATGATTTATTTCAAATAGGTTGTGTAGGTTTAATGAAAGCAATTGATAATTTTGATTTATCTTTTAATGTTAAGTTTTCGACTTATGCTGTGCCAATGATTTTAGGGGAAATAAAAAGATATATAAGAGATAATAATACTATTAGGGTAAGTAGGTCGGTTAAGGATGTTGCTTATAAGACTTTGAAAGCTAAGGAGGAATTTATTAATGAAATGGGAAGAGAGCCAACAATAGATGAACTGGCTTTAAAGTTAGAACTTTCTGATTTTGAAATAATAAACGCTATGGAATCGTTAAAGGAACCAGTAAGTATGTATGAAGCTATTTATAATGATGGTGGGGATACAATTTATTTATATGACCAAATAGAAGATAAGAGAACTAGTAGTAATGATTTTTCTAATAGGCTTGCTTTAGAAAGCGCAATTGATAGTTTGGATGCTAGAGAAAAGTTTATTTTAGATGAAAGATTTATTATTGGTAAGACGCAAACTGAAATAGCTGATGAGTTAGATATAAGTCAAGCTCAGGTATCAAGGCTGGAGAAGGGCGCTATTAAGGAGCTTAAAAAGATACTTAAGTAGTCATTTATTAGGATATTTTTTCATAAAATCTATAAAGAGGTGTTTTATGAGGCTGTCTGATTTACAAACGAAAAAAATAGTCGATGTAAATGATGGAAGGAATATGGGGAATATTATTGATGTAAATGTCTTGGAAAATGGTAATATCGAATCTCTTATAATTGAGCAAAATAAAAATTTTTTTGCATTGAACAAGGAAAGTGATGTAAAAATTTATTGGACAGATATAGAAAAAATAGGAGAGGATGTTATATTAATAAAAAAAGGCTCGTCATAATTAGGAATAAGGTAATTATCCTTTTATTGTTAGTGGTAGTTTGTTCTTTTTTTTTATTGAAATTTATTGATACTAATATAAGTCCGATGTTAGATAAATATATAAATATGGAGGCTGAAAGAATAGTGACGGGTATTGTTACTAATTCGGTTAATGGGCTTATAAAAGATAATTTTACTGATTATTTGGAAATTACGAAGAATGATAAGGATGATATTAAATATATAACGTATAATACTAAGGAAGTTAATAGTTTGCTTGAGGTTATTAATAAAAGTATTCAGGAGAAGTTAATTGAATTAGAAGAGGGTAAGACAACTAATTTAAATATTGCTACTAATTTGAAGAGGGGAAATTTTAACAAGGTTAAGCGTGGAGTTGTTTATGAGATACCTTTTGGTTCTCTTAATGGTTCATCACTTTTTGGTAATATTGGGCCAAGTATTCCTATTAAGATGAGTTTTATTGGGCAAATTACTAGTAATTTTCGAATTAAAGCTAATAACTATGGTATTAATAATTTGGTTTTAGAGGCATATATTGAAACAGAGGTAATGAGTCAATCTACGATGCCTGTTTCTTCTAAGAGGAAAAATATTAAGGTAAAAGTACCTGTATCAGTAGAAATTATTGAGGGGAATATTCCTCTTTATTATGGAAATATCGATAATTTATCGAATAATCAAACGCTTCCTATAAATTAAGGCTGTGTTGTGTTGTGGTGAGGTGGCGTTGGGCTGTGGTGTGGTGAAATGATGCTGTGGTGTGGTGAGGTAGGTTGGTGGTTGTAGTGTGTTGTGATGAATTGGCGACATATTTTAATAAATTGATGCTATCTTCTATAAATTGGTGCCATCTTCTAATGAATTAGTGTTATAATGATAAAAGAGGTGTGGTCTTTAAAACTTTTTATAAGTGCACTAAACGAAGTTGAAAGGAATGAATTAATTATGAAAAATATTAAACTTAATGAAAAAGAATATGAAATTGTTTATGGTGATGAATGTTTAAAGTTTGAGGAATTAGAAGAGAAATTTACGGACTATTTTGATGCGTTTGATTTTGTTTTTGGTGATTATGCATATGAAAAACTTCGCTTAAAGGGTTTTTATGAGTCTACTAATAAAAAGGCTAGTAAGATAAATGATATAAAATATCTTGATGATTATAAAAAAAATTATTGTAGTTATGGAGCTAAAACCTTTCTTATAAAAAAAATAAAGTAAAAGACTTGAATTATCTAAAAAATATGTTAAAATTATATTATATGAATAATAAAGGGAGGATTTAATATATGGAAAATCAAGAAGTAGAAAAGAAAATGATGTCCATTGTTGCGGAAGATGGTACTATTGAAGAAGTTGAAGTAATTTTGGCATTTGAGTTTAAAGATAATAAAAAAGAATATGTTATTTATACAAAAAATGAAAAAGATGAAAATGATAATGTAACTGTGTATGTCTCAAATGTTGACCGTTCATCAGGTGATGCTAAATTAATGGGCGTTGAGGATGAAGAAGAGTGGAATAGAGTAAAAGATGTTTTGCGTGAATTATCAAAAGTAGAATAGTCATAAGGAGGTTTTTTATATGCCAGAAGAGAAAGCTATAGAATTAGTCGATAGAGATGTGAGTTTACAAAGTGTTCCTCAAAATCTTAGAAGTATTAGATTTAAGAAAAAGTCTTTTGAAGTTATTTCTAGTAAGTGGAATGACTTTCGTAAGGAAGCTTCTAAAGTAGAGGAAAAGTCAGTAAATACTGAACCTAGAAGTTCAGAAGTTGAGTCTCATAATTTTAATACGGGTATGAATGAAGTTTCTAATGGAGGGGAAAAAGTTACTAATATTGTTCCTAGATTAGAAAAGAAGACTAATATTATTAGAAATGTTTTGTCCTCACCTAAGTATTATGGTGACCGTGTAATTAAATTGAAAGATTATATGATTAAGAATGCTCGCTTTAATTCACATAGTATTTATAGTACGGTAGATGAAGCTGCTCATCAAGAAGTTGTTTCTATGAAGGAAGAGGAATATGTTCCATCTATTAAAAATAATGGAAATGTAAGAGATGATATTATAGTAGTTCCTGATAGAGAGGCTGTACAGAAAACGGTTGATAATGAATTTTCTAAGAAAGAAGAAGATTTGGTAAGAAATGTTACAGCTCAAGAAGTTTTTGATATTACTAATGGAAAGGTTGAAGAAGTAGCTAATGAGGAGGTTACTAATATGCCAGAAGAAAATACAGTAGTTGATAAAGAACAAATTAGAAAAGCAGTTGATGAAGCTATTAATGGTATTAATGTTCAAAAAGGTACATCTTTGGGAGCTAAACTTGAGAAGTATACTGACCTTGATGATAAGGAAACTGGTTTGGATGAATTAGATACTCCTAAAACAGAGGCAAGTAATGTTATAGATTTTAATAACAAAGAAGATGTTGAATTTGCTTTAAATGATTATGATACTGATTATGTTGATAAAGTAGAAATGCCTTTTGCTGAGAGTGTTATAGAAGATAATAATAATAATAATAATAATAATCAAGTTCGCATTGATTTAGATAGTGATTCAATAGGCGCAATTACGGATGCTGTTGATAAAGCTGAAAGTATTGACTTTATTAAGTCTTTACGTAGAAGAGTAGAGGATTTACAACAAAAACAAAAAGCTTCAAGTGATAGAGTTTTAGAAGCTGAAAAGCAACTTGGCGAGTCTGAAAATAGAAAGAGAGCTGCTATTGTTAGATTAGAAGATTATGCTAAAAGTCTTGAGAATGATATTGATACTAAAGAGCATAATGCTAAACAATATTCTGAGAAAGCTAAGCGTAATGAAGAACTAGTTGAGGAAATGTTAAGTACTATTTTACCTCCAACTGGTACTGAGTCTACGAGAGTACGTTAAACAACCATTTTGGTTGTTTTTTTTCATTCTTGATGCATATAATTTATTAGTGATGATAATGAAAAATGTTATTTTGTACTATTATAATTTGAATAATATTTCACTGACACGTTATAAAAATAAGATTTTAGTAAAAAATGATAATGACTTTTATTGGTTTGAATTGGTAGAGAATATTGATGAAGTTAAAAGACAATATGAATTAACGAAAAATCAAGAGGAGTATTATGATTTTGTTCCTAATAAGGAGAAGTCTATTTTTACTAGGTATAAAGATAATTATTATGTGTTATTAAAGGTAAAAGAAAATAAAGGGGATATTTTAGATAGAATTATTAAGCCAATAGAGGTTGATGTTCGGGATGAAGTTAAGTTATGGAAAGAATTATGGATAAGGAAAAGTGACTTTATTGAGTATCAAATGAAGCATATTGCTAATAAATATAAGACTATAGATGAAAGTATTGATTATTATATTGGACTAATTGAAGTTTCTATTCAATATTTAAGTTACAATGAGAAAAAACAGGAGGAAAAAAGGTATTTAGTGCATAAAAGAATTGATAAGAGGAATTTTTATAATCCTTTAAATGTTAAGGTTGATATAAAAGAAAGAGATTTAGCAGGTTATTTGAAACTTTTATTTATGGAAGAGGATTATACGGAAGATGATATTAGTAGGATAATAGATAGGGCTAATTTAAGTTTTGATGAGAGAATAAGATTATTTGCGCGACTTCTTTTTCCTAGTTATTATTTAGATGTTTATGATTTAGTTGTTTCTTGTGATGCTGGGGAGGATGAGTTAAAAAAGGTTATTCTGAGGAATGAGGAATATGAATTGTTTTTAAGAATGATTTTTAAGTTATTAAATAAAAAAAATGATATGCCTTACATTCATTTTCTTAATCTTTAACGTTAACTACTTCTTTTACTTCTGGTATTTCATTTTTTATAAATTCTTCTATGCCATCTT
>CANRQG010000059.1 GCA_947632735.1 uncultured Bacilli bacterium
TATTTGCTTCCGTGAATTAGCTTATAAAGGACAAATACCAGGAATTAAAAAATCAAGTTGGTAATTGGAAAGGAGGATATTTTTATGGCAGTAGTAACTGATACAATTGCAGATATGTTAACACGTATTCGTAATGCTAACTCTATGCGTTATGAAGAAGTAAGCGTTCCTGCTTCTAATATTAAAAAAGAAATCGCTAGAATTCTTAAAGAAGAAGGATTTATTAAAGATTACAAAATCGAAAAAGATAATACTCAAGGAACAATTGTTATTAATTTAAAGTATACAGATAAAAAAGAAAGAGTTATCACAGGGCTAAAGAGAATTTCCAAACCAGGACTTCGTGTCTATGCTAAAAATACAGAGATTCCAAAAGTTCTAAATGGACTTGGAATAGCAATTATTTCAACATCTAAAGGAATTATGACAGATAAAGAAGCTCGTAAACAAAATATAGGTGGAGAAGTTCTAGCTTATATTTGGTAAAAAAATAAATATAAGGAGGTGTACTATGAGCCGTATTGGAAATCGTATTATTACAGTTCCAGAAGGAGTTACTGTTGAACTTACTGATAACGTTGTTACTGTAAAAGGACCAAAAGGTACTCTACAACAAGCAATGTTAAAAGATATAACAATGAAACAAGAAGAAGGCAAAATCACTTTAGAACGTAAAGGCGAAAATGCTAAAGCAATGCACGGAACAATGAATGCTTTAATCAATAATATGATTATTGGTGTTACTAAAGGATATGAAAAAGGCCTAGAAATTATTGGTGTTGGTTACCGTTTCAATGTTCAAGGTCAAAAACTTGTTATTAGCGCTGGTTACTCACACCAAGTAGAAATGCAAATTCCACAAGGACTTACAGTTGAATCAAGTAGTAATACTGAAATAACTGTTAAAGGAATTGATAAAGTTTTAGTTGGTGAATTTGCTGCTAACATAAGAAAAGTTAGACCACCTGAACCATATAAAGGTAAGGGTATTCGCTACAAAGATGAACATATTCGTCGTAAAGAAGGAAAGAAAGCTGCTTAATAAGTAGGAAGGAGAAATAAGAATGATTAAAAAAGAATCTCGTAATAGTATGCGCCTTTCTCGTCATAAAAGAATTAGAAAAACTATGATGGGTACAAGCACAACTCCAAGATTATGTGTATTCCGTTCTAATACTGGAATATATGCACAAATCATTGATGATGAAACTAGAACTACTCTTGTATCAGCTTCCTCATTAGATAAAGATTTAAAAATCAAAAATGGAAGTAATGTAGAAGCAGCTAAAGTTGTTGGTGCAGCTCTTGCACAAAAAGCAACAAAAGCAAAAATTACAAAAGTGGTATTTGATAGAGGAGGATACCTTTATCACGGACGTGTTAAAGCTTTAGCTGAAGCAGCACGTGAAAATGGACTAGAATTCTAATAGGAGGGTAATATGCAAAAAAAGACTCAAGAATCTAAAGACAAGCTTTTAGAAGAATTAGTAATTGATGTCAAAAGCGTTGTTAAAGTTAACAAAGGTGGACGTCAAAGAAGATATTCTGCTATGGTTGTCGTTGGAGACCGTAAAGGTAAAGTTGGATTAGGTATTGGCAAAGCTGCTGAAGTACCTGATGCTATTAAAAAAGCAATTCAAGATGCTAACAAAAATATTATCACTATTCCTTTAATTGATGGCAGAACAGTTGCTCACGAAGCAATTGGAACAGCTGGTGCTGCTAGAGTTATAATCAAACCTGCCCAAGCAGGTACTGGTGTTATCGCTGGTGGATCAGTTCGTGCTATTTTAGAATTAGCGGGAATTCGTGATGTTGTCTCTAAATCACTAGGAGCAAGAACTAAATTAAATATGGCAACTGCTGCATTAAATGCACTTAAGTCTATTAAGACTCCAGAACAAGTTGCAGCACTTCGCGGAAAAACAGTAGAGGAGATATTAGGATAATGAAATTAAATGAATTAGAAAAAAATATCGGCGCTACTCATACTAAAAAGCGTGTAGGTCGCGGTCCAGGTAGTGGTCTTGGTAAAACAAGTGGACGTGGTCAAAAAGGTCAAAAAGCACGTAGCGGTGGTAATGTTAATCCTGTTTTTGAAGGAGGACAATTACCATTATATAGAAGACTTCCAAAAAGAGGTTTTTCAAACGATTTATTTAAAACAAGATATGCTATAATTAACGTTTCTCAATTAAATAAATTTGAAGATGGAACAGTAGTAACTCCTGCATTATTAAAGGGTGCTGGAATTATTAAAAATTCTAAAGATGGTATAAAAGTATTAGGTAACGGAAAGTTAGAAAAGAAATTAACTATTCAAGCTTCTAAATTTTCATCTAGTGCTTTAGAAAAGATTAAAGAGGCTGGAAGTAAAGCTGAGGTGATCTAAGATGTTTAAAAGTATGAAGCAACTATTTACTTCAACTAATAAAGATTTACGTCACAGAATTTACTTCACATTTGGAGCTTTGATGATATTCATTTTAGGAATATCAATTCGTGTTCCAGGAACAAATGATTTAACTAGTAATCTAGGTTTTCTAGAACTAATTAATACGCTAGGTGGAGGCGCTTTAAAGAACTTCTCAATATTTGCATTAGGAGTTATGCCTTACATTTCAGCATCTATCATTGTTCAATTATTACAAATGGATATAATACCTTATTTTACTGAATTAAGAAATCAGGGCGCAACTGGTCGTCAAAAGATAAGTCAAATAACTAGATATTTAGGAATTGTCTTTGCTTTTATCGAAGGTTATGCTTTCTCATTTGCCTTTATTGGTAAAAGTGGTAGTCCAATGGAATATATGTATATTTCAACAGTTTTAACTGCTGGAACGGCATTTCTATTGTGGCTAGGGGACCAAATAACCCAAAAAGGTATTGGTAATGGTATTAGTTTAATTATTATGGCTGGTATTATTGCTACTCTACCACAAATGTTTATTGATGCTTTCAAAGCTTTAATTACTTTTGATGGAACAGTTCAAGTAATAACTTTCGGTATTATTAAATTCTTACTATTTGTAATAATCTATTTTGCTATTGTAATAGGAGTAATATTTGTTCAAGAATCTGAAAGAAGAATTCCTATTCAATATGCTAACAAATCAACAACTGCTTATGGAAATGCTGCTCAAAGCTTTATGCCAATTAAGGTAAACTCAGCTGGAGTTATTCCTGTTATATTTGCATCAAGCTTATTATCACTTCCAAGTATAATAGCGCAAGTAATTAAAAAGGACGGCTTTACATTAGTAGTACAAAAATATTTAACATATACAACTCCTGTTGGTTTCATAATCTATGTAGTTTTAATTTTCTTCTTTGCATACTTCTATACATTTATTCAATTAAAACCAGAAGAATTTGCTAAGAACTTACAAGAAAATGGTGGCTACATTCCAGGTATTAGACCAGGAGAAGAAACAAAGGAGTATGTTAGCAAAATATTATCTAGATTAACAGTTTTAGGAGCAGTATTTTTAGTAATAATTGCTGGACTTCCAATATTATTCTCTAAATTTACAAGTTTACCAACTTCTGTTACTATTGGAGGAACTGGTTTACTAATTGTAGTTGGAGTAGCATTAGAAACTTATAAACAATTAGAAGGAAGTCTTCTTACAAGAAGTTATCAAAGAGGATATAGTAGAAGGTAATTTATGAAGAATATTATGTTTATTGCTCCACCTGCTGCTGGTAAAGGTACACAAGCTGAATTAGTTGTTGCTAAATACAACATTCCTCATATTTCAACGGGTGATATTTTACGTGAAATATCTAAGGAAGATAATGAAATAGGTAGCTATGTAGCTGAAACTTTAGCAAGTGGAAAATTAGTTAAGGATGAAATCACTTATCAATTAATTGAAGAGCGTCTAAAAAAAGATGATTGCAAAAATGGTTTTATAATTGATGGATTCCCTAGAAACTTAGAACAAGCTATTAAATATGATGAAATATTACAAAAGCTTGGTCTTAATATTGGTAATGTAATCTTAATTGATATTGATGAAAAAACTTTAGAAAAGCGTATCGTTGGTCGTCGTATTTGCGAAAATTGTGGAGCAATTTACAACATCAATGATGAAAAAAGTGCTCCTCAAGTAGAGTCCGTTTGTGATAATTGTGGAGGAACTTTATATCAAAGAACCGATGATAATTTAGAATCTTTTCAAACTAGATATCAAATGTATAAGGAAAAAACAGAACCAATAATTAATTATTATAAAGAGAAAAATGTTTTACAAACAGTAAATGGAAATGATACTGTTGAAAATGTCTTTAAAAAAGTAGACGAGATTATTAGTAAATAGTGGAGATGAGGTAATGATTACAATTAAAAGTCCAAGAGAGATAGAACTCTTAAGAATTGCTGGTAAAATCGTTTATGAAACACATAAGTATCTAAAACCATATATAAAAGAAGGTATTAAAACTAAAGAGTTAGATAAGTTAGCTGAAGACTTTATAAGAAGTAAGGGAGCTACACCTTCTTTTAAGGGATACGAAGGTTTCCCGACAGCTCTATGCGTTAGTATAAATTCGGAAGTTGTTCACGGGTTTCCTAGTGATAGAGTTTTAAAAAATGGTGATGTTGTATCTATTGATATAGGTGCTTGCTACAAAGGTTATCACGGTGACTCTGGTTGGACTTATAAAGTTGGTGAAGTATCAGAAGAAGTTAACGAATTATTAAAAAATACGGAACAAGCTTTATATGAAGGCTTAAAGCAAGTAAAACCAGGTAATCGTATTGGTGATGTAAGTAATGCTATTGAAACCTATGCTAAAGAACATAAACTTGGTGTTGTGAAAGAATTATGTGGTCACGGTGTTGGAACTTCTGTTCACGAAGATCCTGAGGTGCCAAATTTTGGGACTAAAAATACTGGTCCTAGATTAAAAGAGGGTATGGTTATAGCTGTAGAACCGATGTTAACTTTAGGAAGACCTGATGTTTATGTTCATAGTAATAATTGGACAGTAGATACATTAGATGGTAGTCCGTCAGCTCATTTTGAACATACAATAGTTGTAACTAATGATGGCTATGAAATATTGACAGGAGAGTGAAAAGATGGCTAAAGAAGATACAATTGAAATAGAAGGTAAAGTTCTAGAGATTATCCCGGGAGGGAAATTTAAGGTTCAACTAGAAAATGGACACATTGTGGAAGCTCACGTTTCTGGTAAAATACGAATGAACTATATTCGCATTCTAGCAGGAGATACCGTAATGATAGAACTTTCGCCTTATGATTTAACACGTGGGCGTATTACCTATCGTAAATAATAGGAGGGATAAAAATGAAGGTTAAAGCATCCGTTAAAAAGATTTGCGAAAAATGCAAAATCGTAAAACGTAAAGGAAAAATTAGAGTTATTTGTGAAAATCCAAAGCACAAACAAGTACAAGGTTAAGAGGAGGTGTATTGAATGGCACGTATTAAAGGTGTAGATATTCCTAATGATAAGCATATTTGTATATCATTAACTTATATCTATGGAATTGGAAGAAGTCTTGCAAAACAAATTTTAAAAGAAGCAAACATTAATCCAGAGACTAAGACAAAAGATTTATCACAAGATGATTTAGTAAAAATCCGTGATGAAATCAACAAGCATTTAACTGAGGGAGACTTACGTCGTGAAGTTAGTATGAACATCAAAACTAAGATGGAAATTAACTCATATCAAGGAAGTCGCCATAAAAAAGGTTTACCTGTTAGAGGACAAAGAACAAACCGTAACGCTCGTACTCGTAAAGGAAAGGGTAAAGTTGTTGCTAACAAGAAAAAAGTTTAGTTAAAGGATAAACTAAAAAGAAATTTATAAAGGAGGTAAGACTTATGGCTTATAAAACAAGAAAGAAAAAAGTTAAAAAGAATGTACCTGAAGGTATAGCTCATATTCATTCTACTTTTAACAATACTATTACTACAATAACTGATAAAGATGGTAATGTTATAAGTTGGGCATCTTCTGGTGCTATCGGTTTTAAAGGAAGTAAAAAATCAACTCCATTTGCTGCTGGAATGGCTGCTGAAGCTGCAGGAAAAACGGCTTATGATATGGGAATGCGTAAAGTTGAAGTTCGCGTTAAAGGTTTAGGACCAGGACGTGAGACGGCAATTCGTTCATTACAAACTGCAGGATTAGAAGTAACCGCTATCGCAGATGTTACACCAATACCACACAATGGATGTCGTCCACCAAAACGTCCACGTGGTTAAAAAAAGGGCATATAAAAAAGTAAAGGGAGGTTAGTTTCATGTTACAATTTGAAAAACCAATTTATAAAATAACTGATTCTATAGAAAGCAATTTTTATGGAAGATTTGAATTAGAACCATTAGAAAGAGGCTTTGGTACTACAATAGGTAATGCTTTAAGAAGAGTAATGTTATCATCTTTACCAGGTAGTGCAATTAGTAGTATCAAAATTGATGGCGTTTTACACGAATTCCAAACTATTGATGGAGTTTATGAAGACGTTACTACTATAATATTAAATTTAAAGGGAGTAGTATTTAAAAACTATTCTCAAGAACCAAAAGTTGTACGTATTAATACAACAAAAGAAGGTGAAGTAACTGCTGGTGATATCGAATGTGATGCCGATATTGAAGTAATTAATAAAGACAAAGTTATTTGTACTTTATCAAAGGGTGCAAGTCTAAATATGGAAATGACAGTTACTAACGGTCGTGGTTATGTTAGAAGTGAAGATAATAAGAAAATTCACGATATTAAAAAAGTTGGCGAGATAGCAATTGATTCTTTATATTCTCCAATTGAAAGAGTTTCTTATGAAGTTGGAAATGCTCGTGTTGGACAAGATGAAAGCTATGATAAGCTAATTTTAGATGTTTGGACAAATGGGTCTATTAAGCCAGAAGAGGCAATAGCTTTAGCTTCAAGAATTTTAATTGAACATTTAAATATTTTAACTGATTTGTCAACTATTGCTGATGTAAGTGGAATGATGATTGAAAAAACAGAAGATCCAAAAGTAAAAGCTTTAGAAACATCTATTGAAGATTTAGATTTCTCTGTAAGAGCATATAACTGTTTAAAGAGAGCAGGTATCCATACTTTACAAGATTTAGTCAATAAGAGTGAATCTGATATGATGAAAATACGTAATTTAGGTAAAAAGTCATTGAAAGAAGTATTAGACAAAATTAGAGATATGGGTTTAATCTTACGTGATGAAGACTAATAGAAGGAGGTAAAACTATGGCATATAGAAAATTAGGAGTAGATAATAAACATCGTAGAAGTTTGCTTGCGACACAAACAAAGCAATTAATTGAAAATGAATCAATTACTACTACTGAAACAAGAGCTAAAGAAGTACGTAAGTTTGTTGATAAAATGATAACTTATGGAAAAAAAGGTGATTTAGTTTCTCGTCGTAAAGCATTAGCTTTCTTACATAATGATGAAAAAGTTGTTGATAAAGTATTCCACGATTTAGCTGTTCGTTATGAGAATCGTAATGGTGGTTATACGCAAATTTTAAAATTAACTGAAAGACGTGGAGATGGCGTTTTAATGGTTATTTTAAAACTTGTTGAAGAAGAGAAAAAGGAAGAAAAGAAAGAAAAAAAGACAACTAAAAAAGAAAAGGAAAGTAAATAAAACTAGCAACTCGCTAGTTTTATTTTTTTAGAAACTTGATAATGTCTTCGTTTTTTATCTCTAATAATTTAATCATTCTTTTTAAAAGGTCTAAGCTAGGTAAATTGTCTTCTTTTTCGATTCTTTGCAAATGTCTGGTGGAGATTCCTAAAAGTTCTGCTTCAACTTCTTGGGTATAACCTTTTTCTATTCGATATTTTTTAAACATTGTAATCACCAATTTAATTATCACATTTTTCATTTTCTCTTGACACGACATATAATGTCGTATATACTTATAATAACGACATTATATGTCATAGTAGAAAGTGTGTGGTGGAAATATGAAGACAAGTATCAATATTAAATTTATAATTGGTATTATGGTTGGCATAATTCTATCAGGCACAGTATCTTATGTTGTTGCTCAAACGACAATAAATAGTAAAGATGTTTACTATGATGATAATTCTAGTTTAGGTTTTAATAATGTGCAAGATGCAATAGATGGTACTTGTACTAGATTTAGTAATGAATTATCTAATTTAAAAAATGAGCTTTTAGAAAGTGTTTATCCAGTAGGAAGTATTTATATAAGTACAACTTTGTCAACAGTAGCCCAAGTAAAGAAAGCTTTAGGAGGTGAATGGGAGACGTATGGAGCGGGAAGGACATTAATAGGTGTTGGGAATAATGGTACAAGTAGTTATACTATTGGAAAAAGTGGTGG
>CANRQG010000060.1 GCA_947632735.1 uncultured Bacilli bacterium
TAAATAGAGAAAATTGGTTTAGTCATAGAAAGGCATTTAAGAAAAGTACGGCATATTTAATAATCTTATGATATAATTTAAGTATGTAAGGTAGTGATGGTATGGATAATTTTTATATTCCATTTAATGTAAAACAAGAAGATATTAAGAAAATACTCAAGAAGAAACTTGGCATCTTTTCTTTGAAACCTTTTTCTCTAAAACAAAAAGATATTTTTACTTTAGGAACGTACATTTATTTACCTGTTGATGTAGTTTCTTTCACGGTTAATGGTGAAGTTAAAGTCAAAGCTAATGATATTTTAAGAGAGTGGAAAGAAAAAGGGGATAATTATAAAGAAGTAAATAGTTATGATATTAAATATAGAGTTTCGTTAAAATATGATAATGTTTTGGTCTTAAAAAATACTATTTTAACGAATGATGTTTTTTCTAGTATAGAACCATTTAATTTAAATGAAGTAAGTAATTCTAATGTATTTAATGAAGCTAAAGTATTGGAAGAAGATATTACTAATTATGATAGTATAGGAAAAAATATTGTTAGGGATGCTTTAGTTAAAGTAGTAAAAAAAGATAGTCATCAGGAAAAGAAGTTAGATAGTCATAACTTAGTTTTTCAAGCTATGTTAAGCAAAAAAGTTTTTATACCAATATGGCTTTATAATTATAAGTATAAGGATAAAGATTATCAGATTATAATTAATGGTCAAACAGGTAATGCTAGTTTGGAAGTACCTAAGAGTATTTTGAAATTAATATTTTTAATAGTTATAATTTTCTTACTTATTTTAGCACTTTTTACTACAATAGCTTATTTTTTATAGGAGAATCTTTATGAAGAAGTTTATATTTTACTTATTAATTTTTACTTTTTGTTTAAGTTTTATAGATATTGTGCTCGCTTTGGAGAAGACATACGAAAGGACAAGAGATAATTTGCTTGTACCTGATGGTATAACAGTAAATGATGATAATATTGATGCTATTTTAAATACGAAAGCAGTTGATGCCGAAGATAAAATATATGATTATGCTAATCTTTTTACGGCAAAAGAAGAGGAGAAGTTGCTAAAAAAGATAAAGTTATTTATAGAAGATAGTTCTCTTGACTTAGTTATTATAACGGAAAATAAGAATTTAGGAATTGCGGCAGCTAGCTATGCATTTAATTTTTATGATTATAATTTTTTTAAGAAAAATGGCTTAATATTTTTAATCGATAAAGCGGATAATAAATTTAATATTTATATGTGGACAAGTGGTGATACTTATGATATTTATACATCAAAAAAGATAGAGAGCATTTTGAAGTATACGTATACATTTTTTGATGAAGGAAAGTATTATAAAGGCGCAAATGATTTTGTTGAGGTTGTTCATAGTTTTTATATTGCATCTAAAAAGGGCGATTTAGTTAAAATAGATAAATCTGGTAAAGTGGTTAAAACAGTTCCCTGGGTTGATTTATTTGTTCTAGCGAGTGCTCTTACATTTATTATCGTTTTTCTTACGTTCTTTAAAAAGAAAAAGGGGACTAGTAGGAGAAAATATGATGATTATTTAGATAAGGATAATATGAGAGTAGAACTTGAAGAGAATATTTTTTTAGGTAAAAATGTTATAAAAAAGTAAATAAGCAGTTTACATTGTATAAAAAAAGAAAACCTAACTATTAGTAGCTAAGTTTTCTTTTTTATATATTTTTGCTTTTTCTAGAAAATTATTTTTAACTAATTCTTTTATTTTTTCATTTATTATATTGCCTTTTAGGGTATCTCTTTCTCCTTTGTAATAAATATTTAAGATATCAAAAGCTTCTTCTTTGGAAGTTAAACTTAGAAAAGTTTTTATTTGTATTAAATTAATAGCTAGATTTGAAGCTTCTTCACTCTTTTTGGGTGTATTTTCATATTTAAGAGCATTATAAATATGTGTTGCTAAGGAAGTGAAAATTGTTTCTTTAAATTTTTCATTTACTAAATCGGGGTCGTGTTTAAAGGCTAGAAGTCTTTCTCTTGCTGTTGGTTTTGCTTCTACTTTATCTTGGAAAAGTAAGTGGTCATAATATTTACACTGGAAAAGAAGAAAGTTTTTTGCTCCATATAAGTATGGTTTTAAGGCTTTTACTTTGTTATTTTTAATGTAGTTTAAAAGGTTGGCATAAGCTAGTAAATCTATATCGAAAATGATATTTCTTTCAATAACGGAAGTATTTATTTCTAGGTTTTTAGAGGTTTGATAACGGTCTTCTTTAAAGGGATATTTAAAATAAAGACTACTAATGTAGTTATCTATTCTATATTTAATGTCATTAAGTATTCCTTCTTCTAGATTTATATTGGCAAAGACAATGTTTAGACAATCATTAAATTTTTCACTTATTAGTAAATCATAGCCTATTTCTTGATATAGGTCATTTTCTATATCAAAAGCTAATTTTAAGTTTTCAAGATTTTTCTTATATAACTCTTTATCGTTATACGAATTAGTTAATTCAATATATAAATCATAGATAGAAATAGTCACATCTACTAGTCTTTGAGCTAAGTTATAAGCATCTTGTTTTTTCATACAAAATTCCCCCTATGTAGGCTATTATAACACAAAAATTCTGAAAGAAAAATATTCTTAAACGGTTGATAAATTGTTTTTTTCTTGCTATACTTGTTATATTGTAAGGTAGTGATTTAATGGTAAAGATAGGTAAAAAAGCATTTACAATGGTAGAACTTTTAGCTACTATAACTATTTTAGGAATTGTAACTGTAGTTGCGGTTGTTTCTGTTTCTCGAGTTATGACGAATGCTAAGAATGAATATTATAAGGACCAAGAAGATAATATCATATTGGCTGCTCAATCGTTTGTCCAAAATAATACGGATAGGCTACCTAAGAGTGTAGGGCAAACAGTTAAGCTACCACTTAGTGAATTAGTTAAAAATAAGTATTTAAAAGAAGCTGTTAAAGATTATGGAAAACAAGATTGTGATATGGAAAAGTCTTATGTTGAAATAACTAAAGTTTCACAAAAAGAATATGCTTATAATGTTTTTCTAGAATGTCCTAATTTTAAAGCTAGTACTAGTACTGGTGGAACAAGTGAGTCTGAAGAAGAAAAACAGGGAATACCTAGTATTGATATTAAGTTTGATAAAAATAAGAATAATGAAGATGAAGATAATGTAGTAGGAATATTTATCAAAGGTAATAAAAAGCTTATTAGTTATGAGTATAAAGTTTATTCTAAGGGTAAAGATGATACAAGTTATCGTTTAATTAAAAATAGTGGAAGTGTAGAAGTTAAGTCTAAAGAAAGTATCGCTTTACAAGTTTCATTAATGGGTTATGTTCCTGCGGATATAAGGGTACAAGTTACGGCGACTAATTCGAAAGGTAAGACTAATAAGGAAACGGCTACTAAGAGTTATATAGATAATACGGGACCTAAATGTATTTTCAGTGGAAATAAATTTGTAAAGGATGACCCAAGTCATTTTCCTTGGACTAATGGAAATAGAACGGTAACTATTGGTTGTATTGATACTGGTTCTGGATGTGAAAAAGATATATATACGCAAACATTTAAAGAAGATAGTGATTCAGGTATTATTACTATAAAAGATAGAGCAGGTAATACTACTAACTGTAAAGTTCAAGTTTATGTTGATAAAACTAAACCATCTTGTACAAGTAGTGGTGGCGTTAGTAAGTGGTCTACG
The DNA here is from genome assembly GCA_947632735.1 of uncultured Bacilli bacterium. Classification (GTDB taxonomy): domain Bacteria; phylum Bacillota_I; class Bacilli_A; order RF39; family UBA660; genus CANRGD01. Next base: position 3,723 of record CANRQG010000060.1, read on the forward strand.
AAGAGTATTACTTTACTTGGTACGTGTAAAGATAATTTAAGTGGTTGTGTAAATAAACCAACAAATGGTAAAGTTTCTTATGAAAAAGGAAATGTTAAGTATTTAATTGATACAAGTATGAAAGCAAGTAATGTTTCTCCTGGTACAGTTTATGATGCCGCTGGTAATAGTATTCAATGTCCAGCAGACCAAAATGTAATGGTTGATGTTGTAAAACCAAAGATTAATTCAATACAAAATCCAACTAACGGAAACTGGAGTACTAAGAATTTCTCTGTCGTTATTAATTCTAGTGATGATATGAGTGGTTTAGCTTATCACCAATATCGTTATAAAGATGTTACTAAACAAGATTGGAAAACTTATGATAATTCTGGTGTGTCACCATTTACGACGACACCATTTAGTACAAATAGAACAGAAAATGCTTATTTTAGAGTTTGTGATGTTGCGGGTAATTGTTCTGATGAGAAACCAACAATGATAAAACTAGATACAAAGAAGCCTACTTGTACAAGTAGTGGTGGTAGTAATAGTTGGCAGAAAGATGTTACTTTAGTTGGAAAATGTAGTGATGAGAATGGTTGCAAAGATATAAAGAGAACATTTAGTGGAACACAAAACTTATCTAATCAATCTCCTGGTACAGTTTATGATACAGCTGGTAACTCAGTAGCTTGTCCAAGTAATCAAAGAGTTTTACAAGATAAGACAGCGCCAACAATTAGTTTGAATGACCCTTACAATGGTAAGTGGGCAGGTGCCGCTCATAGTGTTTCTGTAACCGCTAGTGATGCTCATTCTGGTATTTCTTATTATCAGTATAGAATTGGTACTGGTGCTTGGCAAACATCTTATACTTCAGCTACAAGCTTCTCTAGTCCTGTTATTTCAACAAATACAACAGTTGAATTTAAAGTATGTGATAAAGTTGGTAACTGTTCTGGAACAGTAAAGAGTTCAGTATTGATAGATAATGTTAAGCCTACTTGTAGAGTGTCTAATGATTATGGTAGAATTACATATGATTATGACGAAGAAGATGCTGGTGCGAAAGTTACTTTGACTTGTAGTGATAATTCAAGTGTTGCGAAATGTGGCTCTACCGCTAATAGTACGACATCTACTGAAACGGTAACTTTGAATAAGGGATCTAGATATCAAACAGTTACCTATACTGTTACAGATGGAGCGGGCAATTCTAATACTTGTAGAGCTGAGGTGCAAAAAGAATATTATGTTAGTCAATGTAATAGGACTTATTATGATGGATATATTCCTTCTGAATGTTCATATTACTTTAAAAGATATTACAATAATTATAGTAATTATAGTACATTCTGTTCTAGCTATAATCAAACAGATGGCTATAATATATTCTGTTCAAAAAATGATGCCGCTTATGACAGATGTGGATCTGGTAGATATTTGTGTTATGATTATGATTATTATTATGCTAGTATTCCTTCATATTGTAGAAAGTATCTTCCACCTTTTGTGTCAGGTGACTATTGTCGATCTTGGGGTAGTTATTATTATAGTAGTTATTGCCCTAGTGATACTAGTAGTAAATGGGTAAGATGCCAGGTAAGATACTACATATATCGTTATTAAAGGTGATAAATCTATCACCTTTTCCTATGGACTTTTATAAAATAAAAAATTTGACTAATAAAATTAATGTTATTATAATAAAGATATAAAGAGGTGGTTTTTACGAAAGCTAAGAATAGAGTATTACCTATTGTTTTAACTTTTTTAATACTTATTATTGTAATTTACTTGTTTGTCAATATTAAGCAGCCTTATGTTGAGTGCGAAAAAACGATTAGAACTGATTCGGATGTTTCTATTAAAGAAAAATTAAGCACAACTTTTTCGGGTAATAAAATTGCTAAAATGGAATTAGTAAAGACAATAGTTTTACCGGAAGAGTATCAAGAAGACGCTACTATATTTTATGTTAAAGAAGCTTTGGAAAAGGCTTATGAATATTTAGAAGATAAAAAACAAATAACAGTTTCAGATAATAACATAATTGTTAAAGTAGCAGTTGAGCAAGATGAGACAATAATTCTTAATAATATAGAGTTTTTTGAAAACCCTAATTTAGAAATAAAGATTAATTCTAATACGAAGAGTAGTGATGTTATTACATTAAAAATAAAAGATAAATATACTGAGGGTGAGTTTATGACTCGTCTTAAAAATAATGGCTATGTTTGTAAATAAGCATAGTCTTTCTAATGAATAATTTTAAAGGAGAAATATGAATAAAGAACTTATTATAAAGGAAATGCTTTCTAATATGTTAAAGGATGTTGGCAAGATTATGCTTACTTCCAAAGAAATGACAGTATTAGATAGATATGATATAAATTATAGAAATGTTAATTCCTTAAAAGAGCTTATATTTTTAGTAGAAAAGGTTTTAAGTGAAGAAGATTATCCTGAAGATTTAGAGGATGTTTCAAGAAGTATAGCAGAAAGAGATTATTACCAAAATACTAATAAATAGAAAGGGAGAGATTTATGTTTAATAATGATAAAGATTTAAAAGATGTAATGTTAAAATATACTTTTGCTAAAAAGGTGTTGGAGATAGAATTATCTATTTTAATAGATGAGTATGAGTTTAATAATGGTTATAACCCTGTTGAGCATACTAAATATAGAATAAAGACAATGGAAAGCGCGACTAAAAAATTAACTAAAAAGAATTTAGAGTTAACAGTTAGTAACTTAGTTAGATATATTACTGATATGGTAGGAGTTCGTATTGTTTGTTCATTTATTTCAGATGTTTATAAAATCGTTGACATTATAAAATCGTCTAAACAATTTATTATTAAAAGTGAAAGTGACTATATAAAGAATCCTAAAAATTCTGGTTATACTAGTTATCATATAAATATTTTAGTCCCAATTCATTTGTTTGATAAAACGGAATATATTGAGGCTGAAATACAAATTAGAACAGTGGCGATGGATTGTTGGGCAAGTATTGACCATAAACTTCGTTATAAATTACCAAGTGATATTCCAGAAGAACTAGAACAGGAAATGTTACTTCGCGCTGAAGAAATGCTTGATATGGATAAGAAGATGGATATACTTAATGATATGGTAAAACGGTTTATTAGATAGTGTGGGTGATAAAAATGAATTATATGTTAGATAAAATAAATTTACTAGAGAATAAAGATAATATTATAAAAACAGCTAATGAAGTTTATAAATTAATTAAAGATAATAAGAATTTAAATGATAGTGAAAAGTTAATGACTATAGAGTTAGCAGAAGCTATTTTAAATAATGATTTATACGATACAAGTAAAAAGAATGCTTAATTAGAGAGGTTTTAGAATGATATATTTAGATTATAGTGCAACAACACCAGTTGATAAGAATGTTTTAGATACATTTGTTAAGGCTACAAATAATTTTATTGGTAATGCTAATTCTCTTCATAAATTAGGGATGGATGCTAAAAAAGTAATTGAAGCAAGTACTGAACAAATTGCTAAAATTTTAAATGTTAAGCCTACAGAAATTATTTATACTAGTGGAGCTTCTGAATCTAATAATGCCGCAATTAAGGGAGTTTGTTTTAAGTATAAAAATAGAGGTAATCATATTATAACAACTGAGCTGGAACATTCTTCTATTCTTGAAGAAATTGCATTTTTAGAAGAAAATGGTTTTGTAGTTGATTTTGTAAAATTGGATGAAAATGGTTTAGTAGATATAAATGATTTAAAAGATAAGATAAATTCTAATACTATTTTGGTTAGTATAGCTTCTGTAAATAGTGAACTTGGTATCAGACAACCTATTGAAAAGATAGGTGAAATTTTAAAGGAATATCCAAAAGTTATTTTTCATTCAGATATTACGCAAAGTGTAGGAAAAGATAAAATTAATTTAAGTAATGTTGATTTAGCTAGTTTTTCAGCTCAAAAAATTTATGGTATTAAAGGAATAGGTTGTTTAATAAAAAAAGAAAAGATAATGTTAGAACCTTTAATTCACGGTGGGAAGTCCACGACAGTTTATCGTAGTGGAACGCCGGCTACAGCTTTAATTGTTTCTTTAGCTAAGGCGCTTCGACTTGTTTATGATAATTTAGAAGAAAATATAAAATATGTAGAAGATTTATCTAACTATTTGAAAGAGGAGCTTAGAAAATTACCTATTAGTATTAATAGTAGTGAATTTTCGATACCACATATTGTTAATGTTTCTTTAGAAAATATAAAGTCAGAAACAATGCTTCACGCGTTAGAGGAAAAAGAAATTTATTTATCAACCAAAACAGCTTGTGCTAATGGGGATTTTTCTCAAGCCTTATTGGCAGTTTATCATAATAAGAAATTAGCTAGTTCTAGTTTAAGAATTAGTATTTCACATCTTACTACAAAAGAAGAGTTGGAAGAGTTTATTACAATTTTTAAAGAGTTACTTATTTCGCTAGATTTAAAATAGGCTTAAATCTCCTTGAATAAATTTCTTTGTTAATTAAAACCTTATAAAATAAAGGAATAAATAGATGTAAAAAAATGTGAACGCACTGAAAAATAAGCAGATTAGTTCACTTTTTTTGTTTATATTGATAAAATTTAAAATTTTTC
>CANRQG010000061.1 GCA_947632735.1 uncultured Bacilli bacterium
ATATTAGTCTTCATACTATTTCACCCAACTTTTTCTTGCACAATTCTTATTATTTTCCTAATAAAATAATACCCCCCCCCAGGGTGGTATTGTCAAGAAAAAGTTTTCAGCACCAAACAAAAAAATCTTGTTTTAATCAAGATTCTTCTGTAACTCTTTTAATGTCATCAAAAATTCATTAGTCTTCCTAATTTCCTCATCTAATTTTTCATAATTAGCTGTATTTTCTAATTCTAAATAATCAGTTTCTTTCTTTTCTATACCATATATTGGAGATATAACTGGACTTTTCTTAAAGTTAGTAGTTTGATATAAATCTTCAACCTTTGGTTTAACAATACTTTCTGGTTGGACAACCTCACTACTCTTACTAACTTCATTAGTAGTATCAAAATCACTTATTTGTAATTGCTCTATCTCAGTATTCTTATTTATCTCATTTTCCATATCCGTAACTACATTAGCTATTATAAAAGGCTCATCATAAAGATAACTACTATTAGTCTTCTTAGCTTTTTCTAAATCTTCTAAGCTAATAGGCTCATTACCCTCATCCTTATATTGACTAAGCTCATTAGCGGCATACATCTCTTTACTCTTCTTAACTAACTCTTCTAAACTTATAATAGCGCTTAATTCCTGTTCTTCCTCATAATTTGTAATAATAGATTTATTTTCATCTTTATTAAGTTCCTCTTCTTCTAATTCTTGAGCTAATTTTCTTAACTCTTCTTTAGCTTGTTCAGGATTAGGTTCAATAGAAGTATATTCTAACTCTTCAGGTACACTATTTATAATAACAGGCTCTTCAATAATTTCTTTTTCTTCTAAATTATTAAGATTTTCTAAAACAATATTATTTTCAATTGGTGCTTGCTCTTCTAATAATTCAACCTTTTCTTCAGTAGGCGTAATCATCGTTGGTAGAGGCTCTAAAACAGGAGAAGCTTCTTCTTCAGCAATAACTTCTGAAACCTGCTCAACCAGTTTATTTAATTCTTTAGTATTATTTTTTTGTTTTCTCTTATCATAATTTTTATCAATTAAATAGATTATAAAGGCTAAAAAACAAGCAATAGCCGCAACTATATAGACAACTATAATTTCTTTTGAAGTTAAAAAATTAATTAAATTTCTCATAAACTACACCTCTAATACTAGAATATCACAAGCAATTGGGCTTTTAAAGAAGATTATTTATTAATTTATCGTATTTACATAAATATTTTACAAAATTTTACTTATGTTCTATTTACATATCTTTACACTAAATATTTTTCTTTACCCTCTAACAAAATAATAACACAGTTTTTAGAAATATGATACTTTTTTTTGCATAATCTTTAATATGAAAGAGAATTTTATTAAATCAACGATTATTCTTTTAGTTGGTGGCTTTATAACTAAATTATTAGGAATGCTCATAAAAATAATTATGAGTAGAATGATAGGTACTGAAGGTTTAGGCCTTTATATGTTAATACTACCAACTTTTTCTTTATTTATAGGACTAAGTCAATTTGGTCTACCAACAGCTTTATCAAAATTAGTTTCTGAAGATACTAAAAATAATGTTAAATTATTTTTTTCTATTATTCCAATTAGTTTACTAATAAATGGCTTTTTAATAATACTTATATTTTTATTAGCCCCCTTTCTTTCAAACAATTTATTACATAATAAAGATACTTATCTAAGTATTATCGCTATTGCCTTAGTAATTCCCTTTACTAGTATCTCTAGTATTTGTCGTAGTTATTTCTTTGGTAAAGAAAAAATGTTTCCTCATATAGTTAGTAATATCATAGAAGATATAGTTAGATTACTTCTAATGATTATCGGAATACCACTAGTCCTACCTTTAGGCTTAAAATATGCTGTTTTATATATCGTCTTATCTAATATTGTTAGTGAAGTAACATCAATTATTATTTTATTACTATTTCTACCTAAAAATTTAGTTATAAAAAAAAGTGATTTAAAACCAAGTAATAGCTATATTAGACTAAGTTTAGCTATTGGCTTTTATAATACTACTGGTCGATTAATTGGAAGTATAGGCTATTTTTTAGAGCCTATTATTTTAAGTAGTATTTTATTAAAATGTGGCTACTCCAGTAATTTTATCACTTACGAATACGGAATCTTATCAGGTTACGTTATGCCCTTAGTTTTACTACCCTCTTTTTTTACTTTAGCTATTTCCCAAGCCTTATTACCAGTAGTTTCAAAAGAATATGCAAAAGGTAATAAAAAAGTCGTCAAAAGAAAAGTAAAACAAGCTATTATCATTTCATTAATGATAGGTATTCCCGTTACTTTTATGTTTATCTTTTTCCCCAGTATCTTCTTAAAAATAATTTATCATACTAATGAAGGAATAAACTATACTAGAGTCTTAGCCCCTATTTGCCTTTTTCAATATATTCAATCTCCCCTATCATTTTGTTTAGACGCTATAGGAAAAAGTAAAGATAATTTTATCGCTACCTCAATTGGTGTTATTATTAGAACCTTATTCCTTTTTATCTTATCTTTCTTTAAAATTGGTCTATGGGGACTTATTATTTCTATCAGTTTAAATGTCTTAGCCGTTACTTTCTATTCATTAAAAAAAGTAAGGTCTTATCTTACTTAATTAACTTTATTTTATAAGCATTGCATCTCCAAAGGAAAAGAAACGATACCTCTCTTTAATAGCTTCATTATAAGCTTTTAGAATAAATTCTTTACTACTAAAAGCAGAAACAAGCATTAAAAGCGTTGACTTTGGTAAATGAAAATTAGTAATTAAAGCATCAATAGCCTTAAACTGATAAGGTGGATAAATAAAAATATCAGTATTACCACTACATTCCCTAAATTCACCATATTTATTTATTATTGTTTCTAATGTCCTTGTCGAAGTTGTTCCTACCGCAATAATTTTTTTCTTACTCCTCTTCGTTTCATTTAAAAGACAAGCTACTTCTTTACTCATATGATAATATTCACTATGCATCTTATGTTCTTCAATATTAGAAACACTTACAGGTCTAAAAGTACCCAGTCCAACGTGCAACGTTACATAAGCAATATTAACACCCTTCTTAGCAATTTCTTCTAACAACGCCTTAGTAAAGTGAAGACCCGCCGTAGGAGCAGCGGCACTACCTAGCTCTTTAGCATAAACCGTTTGATATCTACTTTGATTTTTAAGCTTCGTATGAATATAAGGTGGTAAAGGCATAGTACCTAACTCTTCTAAAATTTCCAAAAAAATTCCCTTATATAAAAAAGTAAATATCCTAATACCCTCATCTTTTTCTTCGATACATTTAGCCTTTAGCTTACCATTTCCAAAAGATACTACTGTTCCTACTTTAATACGACGCGCTGGTTTTACTAAACATTCCCAGTTATCATCTTGCAAATTATGTAAAAGTAATACCTCTATAACCGCCTTAGTCTCTTCCTTTTCCCCAATAAGTCTAGCCGGTAAAACCTTAGTATCATTTAAAACTAAAGTATCACCTGCTTCTAAATATGTTAAAATATCAGAAAAATGTTTATGCTCTATCTCACCTGTTTTTTTATCTAAAACCATTAATCTAGAACTATCTCTTTTTTCAAGGGGAGTTTGCGCGATTAATTTTTCATCCAAATCATAATCAAATTCGTCTATTGTCACTATATTCACCTACTAACTTTTCTTCATAAATAAAAGCTTCTTGCAAAAGAAGTTTTAAGTCATTACGTTCTAAATAACTAATTACTTCCTCTACTTCTTTCTTTTCCTCATAAAGCTTTTCTACTACCAGTAAAAGATTCTCCTGTACCATATAATCTTTTGTTTTTGAAATAACACTATCAAGCACTTCCTTAGAATATTTTTTATAAGCATCCTTATAAAAAGAAACATCTTCATAACAAGAATATTTAGCTAAAAGAGCTAAAGCCTTACTTTTATAATCTTGATAATTTTTATCTTTAATATAAAGACAACTAGAGATAATACTCATCAATTTATGAGTCATATTTTTTTGTTTTCTATCCGTAACCATTTCTTTATCAATAGTTTTCACTAAGTCTAAAAAACGTCTCTCTTCTTCATCAGTAAAACTTTTTATATTACTAAGAGCCGTACTTAAAACTTTTTCATTAAGAAAAATTGCCACTTCTAAGTAAGCATAATGATAAGAGCTATTACTATCAGTAGCTTTCTCTAAAAGAGTAAGAAAATCTTCTTTGGTAGTTACTTCTTCAAAACATAAATTATCTTTTACCATAAACTACCCCTTATTATTTTTACTTAAGCCCAATATTTCATATGCCTTATCTGTTACTACTCGACCACGGGAAGTTCTTTTTAAAAGACCAGCTTGTAAAAGAAAAGGCTCATAAACATCTTCAATAGTCGTTACCTCTTCCCCAATAGAACTACTTAAAGCTTCAATTCCTACCGGTCCACCATTAAATTTATTTATAATCGCTAATAACAATTCGTGGTCAGTACTGTCAAGTCCCATTTTATCAATTTTTAATCTATTAAGAGCTTCATCCGTTGTTTTCAAATCAATTTCTGCTAATTTTTTAACCATTGCAAAATCTCTTACCCGTTTAAAAAGACGGTTCGCAATTCTTGGCGTTCCTCGACTTCTCTTAGCAAGTTCTAATGCCGCTTCATCAGAAATAGGCATTTCTAAAACCCTAGAAGTTCTTTTTATAATTGTACTCAACTCTTCTATTGTATAATATTGTAATTTTGAAACGATACCAAAACGGTCTCTTAAAGGAGAAGATAAATCACCCGCTCTAGTTGTTGCGCCAACAAGAGTAAAAGGTGGTAAATCAATTTTTATGTTACGACTATTCCCCTCACTACCAATTATTATATCAAGCGAAAAATCCTCCATAGCGGGATAAAGTATTTCTTCAATATAACGTGGCATACGATGTATTTCGTCAATAAATAAAACATCCCCTGGCTCTAAAGTCGAAAGAATGGCCGCTAAATCGCCGCTTTTTTCAATACTAGGACCACTAGCTGTTTTTATCTTAGTACCTAATTCGTGAGCAATTATAAAAGCAAGAGTTGTCTTACCCAAGCCAGGAGGACCATATAATAAAACGTGGTCTAAAGGTTCATTACGCATTTTAGCCGCTTCAACAAATATTTTTATATTTTCCTTGACATCAGTTTGACCAATATATTCCTCTATTGTTTCAGGTCTAATAGTATTATCCATAATATTATCATCAATTAAATCATAGTTTTTTATAATACTTTCATTTTCCATTTACTAACCTCCTTCTTTATTTTTCTCGTAAAAAATTATTTAAGAAGTAATTTTAAAGCCTCTTTTACTTGTTCTTCTATTGATAAAGATTTATCAACCCTAGCTATAATCGGTTTAATTTCTTTTTCTTTGTAACCCAAATTAATTAATACTTCTTTTAGCTCCTCTAAAGTATCTTCTTCATCTTCCGAAATGCCAACACCAATAAATTCTAGTTTACCCTTTAAATCTAGAATTATCTGCTTAGCCAATTTATCACCTATCTTAGGGAATTTCTTTAAATATAAAATATTTTCTCTTTCTATCGCATCCATTATACCATCGATAGAGCCAACTGCTAATATCGGTAAAGCCATTTTACAACCTAGTCCCTTAACACTTATTAGTTTTAAAAATAAATTTTTTTCTTCATTAGTTTTAAACCCAAAAAGGCTATTTTCATCTTCTTTTATCTGTTGATATAAATAAACTTTTACTTCACTTCCCAATTCAAAAGAATAAGGGTTTGGTACATAAATTAAGTAACCAATTTTATTATTTTCTAATACTATAGAATTATTTTTAATATTAGTAACTTTACCTATTATATAGTCATACATCTTTTATCACTTCCAGTTATATTATATAGCAATAACTTTTTTTTAGCAATAACTATAGTAAACATACATTCGTGAACAATATTAAAGTTTATATTGCTTATAAAGGTGTTTATTTTTTCTATATTTTGTAAAATTTAAGAATTATCAGTAATATAGTGTCAAATACATACTTTTTTATTGATTTTCACCAGAAATTATCATAAAATGATAAAAAGAGGTGAAAATATGATTATAACAAGTGACATTGCTAAAAGTAATTTAGTAAATTTTTCTAATAAAGATACTAAATTATCAAGAGATGTTAAAAATGGCAAATTAATTAAAATAGTAAATGGATTATATGAAACTGATTCTAATACTTCTCCTTATCTACTTGCTGGAAGTATTTATGGTCCTTCATACATATCATTTGAATATGCATTATCCTTTTATGGATTCATTCCAGAAAAAGTAACCATAGTAACAAGTGCAACTTTTAACAAAAAAAAGAAAAAAATATTTAATACTTCATTTGGAACATATACCTATAGAGATGTTCCTCAAACTGCTTATCCTGAAGAAATAATTTTAAAAGAAGAAAATGGTTATTCATACCAAATAGCTTCCAAAGAAAAAGCTATCTGCGATAAATTGTATACATTAAAACCCATAAAAAATCTTGATAATTTAAAAAAATTGCTATTTGATGATTTACGAATAGATAAAGATATTTTTGAAAGCTTAGATACCGAAAAAATTGAAAAATTGAGTAGTTTATATCATTCAACAAATGTTAGTTTATTAGCTAAATATATGAGGAAATTTAATAATGAATAATATAATTGAACAAATGCTTTCAAAATATGAAATAAAAAATACAACGGATGAGATAAATGCTTTAAAAGAAATTATTCAAGAAATTATCTTATCTGGATTATCAAGAAGTGGCTTTTTTAAGGAGGCAGCTTTTTATGGTGGCACGGCTTTAAGAATATTTTATGGCTTAGATAGGTTTTCTGAAGATTTAGATTTTGCACTTATTTCGCAAAATAAAGATTTTGATTTAAGCAAGTATTTTAGCTTTATTGAAAAAGAAATAAATGCATACGGACTAAATATGAAAATTAGTGCAAAAGAAAAAAACATAGATTCTAATATTACTTCGGCTTTTTTAAAAGGAAACACCTTGGAACACATACTAAAATTTTTTCCAAGTGAAGAAAAAACTCAATATAATATTCTTTTAAAACAAATAAAAATAAAGTTTGAAGTAGATATTAATCCCCCTGATGGAGCAACATATGAAGATAAGTATAAATTATTGCCAAGTCCTCATCAAATAAAACTATATGACAAAGAATCTTTATTAGCTGGTAAAATTCACGCCATATTATGCCGAAACTGGAATTTTAGAATAAAAGGAAGAGATTTATATGATTATGTTTTCTTCCTAGCAAATAATATAAGAGTTAATATGATATTAATAAAAAATAAATTAATTGCTTCAAATTATATTAATAAAGATGATAATTTTGATATTGATATATTAAAAAAATTACTAATAAAAAAATTTAGTGAAATAGATTATAAAGATGCTAAAGATGATGTTATGTCTTTTATTAAAGATACAAGTAGTTTAGAAATATGGAATAAGGATTTTTTTATCAATATTACCAAAGATTTAAAGGGTTAAATTGCACCTTAAATTTTAGGTTCTAAATGTAAAACAAGAGTATATGAATATAAAGAACGTTTTTACTAAGAAAATTCCTAATATATAAAAAGTATATAAAAAAGATTTTGTACACACAAAACTCTTTCTAATTACTATGTTAAATATTCTACTTATATTTAGTTGCACAAAAACCAGAAAAATCCATTAGGTCACTTACACCATCTAACACTGTAGCAGCCCAAACATAATAATTTTTAGCATTTTCATTATATTCACTTATTGTTAAACACAAATGTCCATTACCTATCATACCGTTAATATAAGCTGTTTCTTTTGTATTTATTCGTTCAGTACTACTAGTACTTAATGCCAAAGCATTAGGTCGGGCATAACTATGATATATACATACAGTGATACTACAATATGATTTAGCTGGCAGTGTTATATATTTGCCAGTATAAGAACTAGCTATTGTCGTAGTAAAATATGTCGACTCATATATATTTTTAACTTTATACAAATTATCCTCTATTTCTGATAATCTTGTATCTATTTTTGAGCAGGTTCCATCTATCGCACTTTGGACATTGTTCGCAGCTAAGTTAGAATTATCTTGATAAATAACGTCCTTACTATTTATTAAGGTCTGAGCTATTACATAAGATATTGTACTTGTAATTGCTATTCCAAAAAATATTCCCATTACTATAAAAAATACTTTCTTTTTTCTCACTTTTTCACCAGCTTTTTTTGCACA
>CANRQG010000062.1 GCA_947632735.1 uncultured Bacilli bacterium
AATCTCACGAATGCCCTTATAATAAGGGAAAAATTTGATTGTAGTTATGAGTACAACAAAAGGGCATACCCTGTAACAGGAATAAGTCCTACTACAACCATCAAGTTCATTATTGCTTGAAAAATTATTTGAAACATCATACCAAAAGCTAGATATTTTCCAAAATTATCTTTACAATTTAGAGCTATTTTAATACCTCGATATAAAATAATTCCGAAAAGTCCTACTACAATAAAGGCACCTGCTACTCCAAATTCTTCAGCAATAATTGAAAAAATAAAATCTGTTTGTGGCTCTGGTAAGTAAAAATGTTTTTGAATTGATTTAAGAAATCCCATACCAAGTAGACCGCCCGGTCCTACAGCATAGAGACTTTGAATAATTTGAAAACCTGTTCCTAGTTCATCGCTCCAAGGGTCGATAAAGGAAGTAATTCTATCTAAACGATATGGCGCAATAATAATTAAAATTATTATTCCAACAAGACCTATCATTCCTCCGATAAAGAAAAATTTCATATTAACCCCAGCAATAAAAAGTAGCGCAATTATTGACATTACTAGGATAACACCAGTACCTAAATCAGGTTGTAACATAATTAAAGCAAAAAAAAGTAAAGTTATTCCTAAGATAGGAAAAACACCTTTTAAATATTTTTTTAAAAAACTACTACTATTACTTAAATATTTACTTGTAAAAATAATTAAGCCTAGTTTGGCAGCTTCACTGGGCTGTATTCCTAAAGGACCTATTCCAAACCAACTTCTACTACCATTTCTAATACTACCAATTCCTGGTATTAAAACTAATATTAGTAAAATTAAACATACTAAAAGAATTTTATTTGCGTACTTATAATATATTCGGTAATTAACTCTAGATATAATAAACATTAAGATTATACCAATTAAAAAAAAGATAGCTTGATACTTTAAGTAATGAAAGGAATCATTAAATTTATAATCAGCCCAAATACTGGAGGCAGAATAAATCATAATAATTCCAAATAAAGAAAGAATAATTACTGTAAATAGAAGAATTTTATCTAATTTTTTCATCTACTTCACCTAATAAAGTATATTAGAAAGCCTAAAAAATAGAACATTTGCGTACTTATTAATGATAAAAAGAAAAAAAGATGATATACTAACTATAGAAAGGATGATTTATATGGATAATGCTTGGAAAAAATATAAAGAAAATGATTTAGATAATATTAATTCTTTAACAGAAGATTATAAAGAGTTTCTTGATTTGGCAAAGACAGAAAGAGAATGTTGCCAAGAAATAATTAAAAGAGTAGAAAGTAGTGGCTTTAAAAATTTAGAAGATTATATTTCTAATAAGGAAAAGATAATGCCTGGTAGTAAAATATATGTCAATAATATGAATAAGGCTATTGCTTTATTTATAATTGGTCAAGATAAAATTACAAATGGTATGAATATTTTAGGAGCTCATATTGATTCTCCACGTCTTGATTTAAAGGCAACGCCTCTTTATGAAGATAGTGAATTTGCTTATTTTGATACACATTATTATGGGGGCATAAAGAAATATCAATGGGTTACTTTACCACTCGCAATTCACGGAGTCGTTGTTAAAAAAGATGGGACTAAGGTGGTTATAAAAATAGGAGAAGATACTACTGAACCGGTATTAGGTATTACTGATTTACTTCCTCATTTAGCTCAAGAACAAATGAAGAAAGAAGCTAGTAAAGTAATTGAGGGAGAAGATTTAGATATTTTAATTGGTAGTAAACCTTTACTTGGAAGTGATAAGAAGGACTTAGTCAAAGAAAATATTTTAAATATTTTAAAAACTAAATATGATATTACGGAGGATGACTTTTTATCAGCTGAATTAGAAATAACTCCAGCTGGTCATTCTCGTGACTTTGGATTAGACCGTTCAATGATTATGGGCTATGGTCAAGATGACCGTGTTTGTGCTTATACTTCATTGCAAGCTTTTCTAGATAGTAAGGCTACTTCTAAAACTTTAAGTTGTATCTTAGTTGATAAAGAGGAAATAGGTAGTGTGGGGGCAACAGGAATGTATTCTAGTTTTTATAAAAATGCTATTACGGAGATATGTATTTTAATGGGAGAAGTTTTACCAAACGCTACTAGTCGTGTTTTACAAAATTCTAAAATGTTATCTAGTGATGTTAATGCTGCTTATGACCCTTTATATGCTAATGTAATGGATAAAAGAAGTGCTTCTTATTTAAATAAAGGTTTGGTTTTTTGTAAATATACTGGTTCAAGAGGTAAAAGTGGTAGTAATGACGCTAATGCTGAGTATCTAGCTTCTTTGAGAAAAGTAATGGAAGAAAATAATGTTTCTTTCCAAATCTCGGAATTAGGTAAAGTAGATATCGGGGGTGGCGGTACAATTGCTTATATTTTAGCTAATGAAAATGTCCAGGTAGTTGATTGTGGTGTAGGTATTTTAAATATGCACGCTCCGTGGGAAATATCTTCTAAAGCTGATATTTATGAAGTTTATAAGGGATATAAAGCTTTTTTAGAAAACATTTAGTCTTTTAAAAAGGCTTTTCTTTTGCTCTAAAAGGTGGTATAATATAGCTTCAAAAAAGAGGGGATAGGTATAATATTTCCTGTTGGACAAAACAAGCTCTTTCTTAGAAAAACTAAGTTGTTGAGTAATTGGTTTTTATAGAAGGGAGTTAATTTATTATACCTTTTAGAAAGGAAGATACCTAATGGAGAAAAAGTTAACGCAAACAATTGAAAAATGTCAAGATAAAAATAATTCTATATCTGAAAAAATGTTTCCTAGAATTTATCCATTCACAACTGAAAATTTAACTTCTTTACTTTCTTATTTTAATTTAGAAGATAAAACACTTTTAACAGTAGATTCTTCTTCTGATTTAGCTATTAATGCTAACCTTTTAGGGGCAAAAGATGTCACAATAATGAATAAAGCTTTTTTAGTAGAAGATTATTTTTACTTAAAAAAAGCGGCTCTTTTAACTTTATCTTATCAAGAATTTATTAATTATTTTGTTAAAGTTGATAATGAGGGAGATACTTTTAGTTTGGATTTATATAAAAAGTTAAGAGATTATTTAAAATTACTTAATTATAATTCTTTTTTGTTGTGGGATAAATTATATGAACTTTTTCCTGGTAGTTTAATTAGAAGTAAGCTTTTTAAAAATGATGAAGAAAAGCTTTCTACTTTGGAAAATATTAGTCCTTATTTACAAAGTGAAGAAAGTTATCTCCAAGAAAAAGCTAAAATAAAAGATTTTACGCCTATCTTTATAAAGAAAAGTATTAAAGAAAATATTTCTTCGACTTATGATAATATTTTTCTTTCTAATAGTGCTTGTTTTATGCAAACTAAGGAGTTAGTTGACACTTATAGAGAAAAAATCAGAACAAATCTTAATGAATTTGGTAAAATATTAATTAGATATATTTATTATTGTTTAGATGATAAAAAACTAGATATTGAAAGATTTTTCTATTCTTATTTTGATGATTTAGTCTTTTCTTTTGATAAAGAGCTAATTCCTGGTGTTGATTCTTTTAATTTGGAAAAGGATGTTAAAGATGGTCTTTTGATATATCAAAAAAGGTGATTTAGGTGAAAAGAGTAGTTATAATAGGTGGCGGTGCATCTGGTCTTATGGCAGCTTTAAATATTAAAGATGATTATGAAATAGTTATCTTAGAGAAAAAAGGGCTAGCTAAGAAACTTTTATTAACAGGAGCGGGACGGTGCAACTACTGGAATAGTTCTATTACTAAGGATAATTATTATAGTTCTAATAAAGGGTTATTAGATAGTATTTTAACAGAAGAAAATAAAGATAAGGTAATGGCTATTTTTAAAGAGTTAGGGATAATTCCTAAGATAAAAAATGGTTATTATTATCCATCAACGGAAAGTAGTCAAACGTTTAAAACAGCTTTACTTAGAAAAGTTCTTCCTAAAACTATTATTAAAGAAGATTTTTTAGTAACGTCTATTAAAAATATAAATGATAAATTTATTATCTCTAATGGTAAAGAAAATATTACTTGTGATAAGCTTGTTCTTGCAACAGGGTCTAATGCTTCTTTAAAAGAAAAAGATTATTTAAGTTATAACTATTTAAAAGAAAGAGGGCATAGTATTATTCCTATCTTACCAGCTTTAGTTAGTCTAAAAATAGAAGATAAGTATTTAAATTCTTTAAAAGGCTTACGGATAGATGCGTGTATTTCTTTATATGAAGATAATAAACTATTAAAAAAAGAAACAGGGCAACTCCAGTTAACAGCTAATAGTCTAAGTGGTATTTGTATTTTTAATATTAGTAGTTTAGCTTCTCGTGGCCTTTATAATAAGAAAAAAGAAGTCGTAAAGATAAACTTTTTACCTTTTATTGAAACAGATAATTATTTAGAATGTTTTAATGAAAGAGATAAGTTAATGAAAGATGCTACAGCGATGGAACTCTTTGAAACAGTACTACACTATAAATTAGTTAAGACTATTTTTGTAAAGGAAAAGATAACTAAAGAAAAGTGGAGTGATTTATCTTTAAAAGAAAAAGAAAAAATTATTAAAGACTTTACAGAGTATGAAGTAACTATACTTGAAACAAACTCTTTAGAAGAAGCACAAAGTGTTACTGGTGGAGTTAGTTTAAAAGAGATAAATCTAAAGACAATGGAATCTTTATTAGTTAAAAACTTATATATAACAGGAGAATTATTAGATGCTGACGGTATTTGTGGAGGCTTTAATTTAGCTTTTGCTTTTATAACTGGTTATTTAGCTGGTAAGGATATTTAACTCTTTTTATGTCTTAATGGTTCGCCTTAGGAGTTTTTCTTAAAGATTTGTCTTGTTTGTCCTAAATCTTTAAAGAAAGGAATATATTTATGTTACGTATTGAAAAAATTAAAATAAATGTCTTAGAATATAACTTTTCTAAATTACAAAGTAAAGTTGAAGCTATTTTAAAAACTAAAGTTAAAAGTATCCAAATAGTAAAAAAGTCTTTAGATGCTAGAAAAGATGATTTATATTATGTTTTCGTAGTAGATGCTTTGGTTTCTAATGAGAAAAAAGTTTTAAATAGAAAAGTAAAAAATGTCTATCTTGCGCCTAAAGAAGAATATGTTTTTCCTAGGTTAGGTAAAGAAAAGTTAGAAAATAGAGTTATTATTGTAGGAAGTGGTCCTTGTGGACTATTCTGTTCTTATTTACTTGCTATAAATGGCTTTAAGCCCCTTATTATTGAAAGAGGAGAAAAAGTTGAAGATAGGATAAAAACAGTTGATGAGTTTTTTAATGATAATATTTTAAATAGTGAGTCAAATATTCAGTTTGGTGAAGGAGGAGCTGGTACTTTTTCTGATGGTAAGTTAAATACTTTAGTAAAGGATAAGGCTTTTCGTGGTAAAAAGGTCTTTGAAATATTAGTAGAAAATGGAGCTCCATCAGAAATAATGTATGAAAGTAAGCCACATATAGGAACAGATATTTTAAGAAAAGTTATTATAAATATGCGAAAGAAAATTATTTCTTATGGAGGAGAGTTTCGTTATAATACTAAGCTTACTAATCTTTTTTTTAAGGATTCTTTAGAAAGTATTGAAGTAAATAATAAAGAGATTATTCCCTGTAATGTTTTAGTATTAGCTATAGGACATTCTGCTCGTGATACTTTTAAGATGCTTGATGATAAGAAAATAGCTATGCAAGCGAAACCTTTTGCGATAGGTATTAGGATAGAGCATCCTCAAGAGATGATAAATTTAAGTCAATATAAGAAGAAAATTAATTTGCCACCCGCAACTTATAAATTAACTTATAAAGCTAGTACGAATAGAAGTATTTATTCATTTTGTATGTGTCCAGGTGGCTATGTCATAAATGCCTCAAGTGAAGAAAAACGTCTTGCGATTAATGGAATGAGTAATTATAAAAGAGATAGTGAAAACGCTAATAGTGCTTTAGTTGTCCAAGTTACGCCAGCTGATTTTGGGACTAAGCCTTTAGATGGTATTACTTATCAGAGGGCTTTGGAAGAAAAAGCTTATCAAATTGGTAAGGGTTTAATACCAGTGCAATTATTTAAAGATTATAAAGATAAGAAGAAAAGTGACAAATTAGGAGATGTTTCAGTAATAACTAAGGGTAAGTGGAATTTGGCGGACATAAATGAGTTGTTTTCTAGTGAGATAAATGAAACTATTAAAGAGGGTATTACTTATTTTGGGACTAAAATAAAAGGCTTTGACCGAGATGATGCTTTACTTTTTGGGGTTGAAAGTAGAACTTCTTCTCCGGTACGGATACTTAGAGATGATAATTTAGAAGCTAATATTAAAGGAATTTATCCAGGTGGTGAAGGAGCCGGATATGCTGGTGGAATAACTTCAGCGGCAATAGATGGGGTAAAATTAGCCGAGAAAATTGCAGAAAAATATAACTTTTTCTTGTAAACAAGGGGAAATACTTATATAATTTATATAGAATTTGGTAGTGAATTTGGAGGTTTTTCTATGTACTATGATGCCAAAAAAGAAAGAATAAAAAATATAATATTTATAACGATTATTTTATTAGTAGCGGTTTTCTCAACTCATCATATTTATTATAAGTTTAAAGAGGAACATACTATTGATTATAATTCAGAAAATTTAGATGTTTTATTTCACGATAAAGATGGTGATGAGGTAACTTTATCTAGAGTTACTCCGGTTACGGATTCAGTTGGTTTATCTTCGAAGGCTTATACTTTTACTATAAAAAATAATTTAACGGAAAAAGTTAGTTATAAAATTAAGCTTACTAATGATACAAAGAAAATACTAAAAGATGAATGTGAAGAGTATCAAATACCTTTAGAATATATTAGAGTTTCTTTAAAGGAAAATAAGAATGATAATATTATTTACAATTTAGTTGATTTGGAGGATGATACTTTATATACATCTGATATAAAGGCTTTAGAAGAGAAAAGCTATACTATTCGTCTTTGGGTAAGTCAAGATAGTAGTGTTCCAACTGGTAGTATTTTACATTATCACGGGTTAATTCAAGTCTTTGAAAATGATGATGATTTGGCGATGAAGCAGGTGAAGTATGAATATTGATTTAAGTTTATTATATAGTAACGCTACTGACGAAATAGATATTTCTAATGTTTATAGTATTCCAAAGAAATATATTACCAATAGTGATGTTTTAGCTTTAGATAATATTGAAGTAAAGGGAATAATTACGAAAGAGGAAGATGAATTGTATGTAAAAATGCAGATAAATGGGGTAATGCTTTTAAAAGATTCTATTTCTTTAGAGCCAGTAGAGTATCCTTTTTCTTTAGAATATGACGATTTTTTGGAAGAAAATTATAAAAATTATGAAAATACTCTTGATATATTTCAGTTTTTGTGGGAAAATATTGTACTAGAGGTCCCCTTACAATTTACAAAGGTGAAGGATTTTAGTGAATATAAAGGGGATGGATGGAAATTAATTAGTGAAGACGAATTAAAGAAAGAAAATAAGGAGTGATTATAATGATGAAGTTAGATATTCAAATGTTTGCGGTTCCTTTTCATAGAGTTTCAAAAACAAGAAAAAGAATGAGAAGAAGTCATAACGCAATTGAATTACCAGGTACTACTAAATGCCCTAGTTGTGGTGAAACAATTAAACCACATAGAGTTTGTCCTAAATGTGGAACATATAAGGGTAAAAAAGTACTAAGTAATGAAAGTGAATAACTACATAATTTTGTAGTTTTTTTCTTTGGTGCTGAAAACTTTTTCTTGACAATACCACCCTGGGGGGGGGTATTATTTTATTAGGAAAATAATAAGAATTGTGCAAGAAAAAGTTGGGTGAAAAGATGAAGACTAATATCAAAATAATAGTTGCTTTAATAATAGGTGTTATCTTATCGACATTTTTTTCTTGTTGTTTTGCAGAGAGTTTAATGGATAGTAAGGATGTTTATTATAAAGACAATTCAGGTTTAGCTGTAAATAATGTACAGGATGCGATAGATGGAACGTGTATGAAGTTTGAAAGTAAAGTCGATAACTTTTTAGACAAAATTTATCCAGTAGGTAGTATTTATATAAGTGCAACATTATCAACTGTAGAACAGGTAAAAAGTGCTTTAGGTGGAACTTGGGAGATTTATGGAAAAGGCCAAACTCTAGTTGGAATAGATACGAGTCAAACAGAGTTTAATACAATAGGAAAAACAGGTGGAGCCAAGTCCGTATCTTATACACCAAG
>CANRQG010000063.1 GCA_947632735.1 uncultured Bacilli bacterium
CGTCAATAGCTTTTTTTATTTTTTTTTCACAATTTTCGCACAAAAAATTGTACTTTTTTCACTATTTTTTATGAAAACGAAGCAAATTATATACCTAATTTTGCCATTTTTTTTCATTCTCGGACAGTCTCCCCCCCGATGGGTATCGTCAAGAAAAAGTTTTCAACAAATTTATATTTTTTCTATCTTCATTAAATTTGTTGGGTTAGCATTTTTATTACTTGGGAATGACCCTGTTGTGATTACTATATCGTTTTCTTTTAATTCCATAAATTCTTTAGCTTTACTGATACTTTCAACTAATATTTCATCTGTTGAATTTAAATATGGAATTTGCTTGGTATAAACGCCCCAATTTAGAGCTAGCATTCTTTCAGTTCTAGCATCTAAACATAGAGCAAGAATTAAAGCATTAGGCTTTAAATTAGAGATTAATCGAGCAGTAGAACCACTTATGGTTGCGGCACAAATTAATTTAGCATCTAACCTGTTAGCACTTTCGACAACACTTTCACAGATAGCTGTTGGTACACTAGTAACTGGTTCTTTTTCAGAAATATAATCAAAAGTTGTATACATCTCTGTAGCTTCACAAATTTTAGCCATTTCTAAAACAGTTTCAACAGGATGCTTGCCAACAGTAGTTTCGCCACTTAGCATAACAGCATCAGTTCCATCGATAACTGCATTAGCAATATCACTTGTTTCAGCTCTTTTAGGACGATTTTCTTCCATCATAGTTTCTAACATTTCTGTCGCAACAACACTAATTTTACCTTTAGCTCGACATTTTTTTATTATTTCTTTTTGAATAATTGGTAAACGTTCTGGTAGTGTCTCAGTGCCTAAGTCACCTCGCGCTATCATAATACCAGTACATTCTTCTAATATTTCATCTAAATTTTTAATACCTAAGTCACTTTCAATTTTACAAATGATTTGTAAATCTTCTCGATGATATTCTTTTAATAATTCTTTTACTTCAAGAACATCTTCTTTACAAGAAACAAATGAAATAGCTAAAAATTCACCGCCTGTTTTACAAGCATATTCAATATCTTTTTTATCATCTTCACTTATGTAAGGAATATTTAATTTAATACCTGGAACACTAATACTTTTATGACTACCTAAAATACCGCCAGCAATTACTTGACAAGTAAGACCATCTTCTTCAACAGAAATAACTTTAAGCTTCATTTTAGCATTTTCAAGTAAAACTTCAGTTCCAATAGACAACTCATCCAAGACATTTGGATGATTAACGGAGAATTCTTTTTCGGTTCCAATTACTTTATGTTTTACAATACGAATACTTTTTCCTTCTACTAGATTTATACCAGCAGGAGAAACTTCCCCACTACGGAACTCAGGTCCTTTAGTATCCCACATAATCGCAATATTTTTGCCTGTTTTTTCTCGTACAGCACGGACAGAATCAACAACTTGTTGTCTTTCTTCAAATGTTGCGTGAGTAAAATTTATACGAGCTACATCCATACCAGCAGTAACCATTTTTTCCATTACTTCTAAATCGCTACTAGCAGGACCAATACTACAAATTATTTTTGTTTTTTTCATTTAGCTACCTCCTTAATTTACTTTTGACAAAAAGGACAATAATATGTTCCTCTTCCACCCACTTTTATTTTTAAAATAGTATTGCCACAATTAGGACATTTTTCTAAAGCTTTACCGTGAACTAATAATTCATTTTGAAAAAGGCCGTGTACTCCCTCACTAGATGTAAAACTTCTAATAGTAGTGCCACCTAATTTTATCGCTTTAGTTAATACTTCTTGACAATTACTGATAATACTATCACATTCTTGAATAGTTACATCACTTGCTTTTCGTAAAGGACTTATCCTACTCATAAAAAGTATTTCATCATCATATATATTTCCAATACCTGTAATAATACTTTGATCTAAAAGAACAGTTTTTATAGGTAACTTTTTGGAGTGAATTTTTTCATATAAATACTTTCCAGTTAGGAATTTATCATCATACTCTAAACCAAGTTCAGATAAGGGACGCATACTATTTAATTTGTCCGTTGGAATAAGATACATTTTTCCAAACTTACGCACATCGTGGAAACGAAAACTTATTTTTTTATCTAAAATTAATTCAACGTGCTCGTGCTTATTTTTTTCTTCACCTACTTCTCTAAAGGTAAATTTACCTTCCATTCGCAAATGAACTAAAAGAGTATCTTTATCCAATGTTATGACAATAAACTTACCTCTTGTTTTAATATCATTAATTTTTTGATTAATAATTTCATTCTTAAAAGCTGTTGGTGTGGGATAGGCAATTATATTATCCCAATATATATTACATCCGGTGATTTTTTTACCTATTAATTTATCTTGCAATTTTCTAGCAACAGTTATTACTTCTGGTTTTTCAGGCATAATACTCCTCCTTACTTGGCTTCATACCAGTTGTTTCCAATTTCAATATCGACTTTAAGTGGTACACTCAATTTAAAGGTATTTTCCATAATATTTTTTACAATACTTTTAACTTCATCTAGTTCCTCATCCAAAACGTTAAAGACAAGCTCATCGTGTACTTGAATTAACATCTTACTTTTTAAATTTCTTTTATTAAATTCTTGGTATATCTCAACCATAGCCTTTTTTAAAATATCGGCAGCAGTTCCTTGAATTGGTGTATTAAGGGCTATTCTTTCACCACTACTTCTTATTATATAGTTCTTACTTTTCAACTCTTCTATTATTCTTTTTCTATTCATTAAGGTTTTTACATAACCATATTTATAAGCATTGGCCTTTTCTTCTTCCATATATTCTTTTACACCAGGATAAGATTCCAAGTAATTATCCATAAAATCTTTAGCTGTAGTTATATCTATACCTAAATCTTCTGATAGACCAAAACTACTTATTCCATATAAAATACCAAAGTTAACAGCTTTAGCTGTACGACGCATTTCTTTTGTTACTTCTTCTATTGGAACTTTAAAAATATCACTAGCTGTTTTAGAATGAATATCTTTATCATCAAGAAAGGCTTGAATTAAATTAGTAGAGTGAGAAAGATGAGCAAAAATTCTTAGTTCTACTTGTGAATAATCACTAGATAAAATTTTTGAATTATTATCTGCAACAAAAGCTTTTCGAATTAATCTAGCATATTCAGCTCGAGCAGGAATATTCTGTAAATTTGGCGAAATACTTGAAAGTCTTCCTGTTCTTGTTAATGTCTGAGTAAAAATAGTATGAATACGACCATCTTCACGGACTTCTGCTTTTAAGCCAATTGCATAATTAGTATAGAGTTTATAAATAGTTCTATACTCAAGAATTTTATCAACTATAGGATGAACAAATTTAATTTTGTCTAGTATTTCTTTACTAGTAGAAAATTTTTTATCTTTTATTCTCTTAGGATAAGGAATTTCTAATTTTTCAAAAAGAATACTTCCTAATTGACTTGGAGACATAATATTAAACTTTTCTCCAGCACTTTCATATATTTCTAATTCTAACTTATCCATCTTTTCTTTAAGTTCATTAGAAACGCTAGTAAGGTAATCTGTATTTACTTTTATACCTGTTATTTCCATATCCGCAAGTACTAAGGCAAGAGGCATTTCAATATTATTAAATAATTCTATTTCTTCAGCATCTTCTATTTCTTTTAAAATTTTATCTTTGGTTTCGTATATAAATTTAGCCTTATCTATACATAAATCTCTTAATTCACCATCAGTTATAGTTTTAGGCTTTTTATCACTGCCATACACTTCTTCATAAAGAGGAATATTATAATTAAACTGTTTAGCAACAAAAGCAATGTCATCTTTAATTACGTAATCTAAAAGATATGTCGCTATCATAGTATCAAAATTTACATTTTCAAACTTAACATCATAATTATTTAAAACAACAATATTTTTTTTCAAATCATATGTATACTTTTGATTTTCATTTGTAAAAACATCTTTATATTTTATAATTTCTTCTTTGGTTAGGAACAAAGCTTTTTCACCATTATAAAGTCCCATACCTAAGATATCACTTTTACTATAGATAGAGCCTCTTGTTTCTAAGTAAAAAGCAAAGTCTTTATCTTTAAAGTTTTCTATTGTTCCTAATTTAACTACTTCTTTTTCTAACTTCTCTTCCTTTTTTAATTCTAAGTCAGTAAAATCTAACTTTTTTAGTATCGAATAAAATTCTAGCTCCTCTAATTGCTTTACAAATTCTTCTTTATTAATACCATTATATTTACATTCTTCTAAAGTAAAGTCAAGAGGCACTTCCCGGTAAATAGTTGCTAAATCGAAAGACATATAAGCATCATTTTTACCATCTAACAATTTTTCTTTAGTTTTGCCTTTTATTTCGTCAATATTTGCATATAAATTATCTAAACTTTGATATTTTTCTAAAAGGCTAATAGCTGTCTTCTCTCCTATTCCCTTAACCCCTGGAATATTATCACTAGAGTCACCCATAAGAGCTTTTAAATCAATCATTCTAATTGGATCTACGTGATAAGTATTTCTAAATTCCTCTTTATTCATTAAAATGTGACCAGTTTGTTTTAATAATTTTACTTCTACTTCATTACTTATTAATTGTAATAGGTCTTTATCACTACTAACAATTGTTGCGATAAATTCATCTTCCTCATCAACTATTTTGGTAAGAGTACCAATAATATCATCAGCTTCATAATTATCTATTTCATAAGATTTAATGCCCATTGTTTTTAAAATTTCTTTCGCTTTAGGGAACTGTAAACGAAGCTCATCTGGCATTGCTTGTCTACCAGCTTTATAGCTTTCATACTTATCGTGTCTAAAGGTTTTCCCTTTATCAAATGCCACCATTATATAAGATGGATTTTCTTCTTTTATTATCTTATTCATCATATTTATAAAACCATATAAAGCATTTGTAGGAAAACCTCTAGAGTTTCTCATAATAACGCCTTGGTAAGCAGTTGCATAAAAACTTCTAAATAATAAGTTATTGCCATCAACTAAGATTATTTTTTTCATTATTTATCACCTGCTTTTAGTATACCATAAATATAAGCTACTTCCTAACATTAATTGTTGTAATATTAGTATTTTTTTCATTATAAATTTTATTTAAGCGCTCTATTCTTTCAGAAGCTAGAAATAGATATAAAGTAAAAATGAAATAAGCTGCTAAAAGAATTAGACCTCTCTTTAAAATAATTTTTCTTTTCATAAACTTTCTCTCCTTTCTTTGATAATTCAATTATATTTCATACAATTGTTCGTGTCAAGATAAATTTTAAACATTTGTTTGACATTTTACATTTTATATGTTAAACTGTCATTATAAAGGAGGAAAGATATGGAAAAATTAACAGATAGACAAGATTATATTTTAAAAATTCTTAAAAAACTGACAGCTAAAAATGGTTATCCACCAACAGTTAGAGAGATCGGTAAAGAAGCTAATTTACATTCACCTGCGACTATTCAATTTCACCTAAAAAAATTAGAGGAAAAAGGCTATATCAAGAAAGGTTCTAATTTAAATAGAACAATTGAAATACTAGTACCTAATGAATATTCAGAAAAAAATGACAATGTCGTTGAAGTGCCACTAGTTGGTAAAGTAACTGCTGGTAATCCAATTGAAGCAATTGAAATGCCTAATGAATACTTTTCACTTCCAACTAATTTGTTTAAAACAAAAAATGATATTTTTACGTTAAAAGTAAGTGGAGAGTCAATGATTAATGTTGGTATATATGATGGGGACATTTTAATAGTTGAAAGATGTAATTCTGCTCGTAATGGTCAAACTGTTGTAGCGATGAACAACAATAATGAAGCAACAGTAAAAACTTTTTATAAAGAAAATGGTTATTTTCGTCTACAACCAGAGAATGATACGATGGAACCAATTATATTAAAAGAAGTTACAATTCTAGGAATAGTAGTTGGCTTATATAGAAAATTATAGAAAAAAAAGTTCACCTAAAAAGTGAGCTTTTATTTTGAAAGTAAATATCTAACAACATAGCTAGCAATAAGTAAGCCTGCACTAGCAGGAACAAAAGCACCAGATGACGGTGTTCTTGTTTGTGTTTTAGCTGGCTGTTCTGAAGAAAATAAAACGGGTATTTTTTCTTTTATATGTTCATCTTTTACATACTTTCTTAAAATTCTAGCTAAAGGGTCATAACTAGTTTTTTCTAGAGTAGTTATTGTTAACTTTTCAGGATTTAGTCTATTTCCTGTTCCTAAACAAGTAAGAAAGCTAATGTTTTTAACTAAACAATTTCTTATTATTTCTTTTTTTGTTTGGATAGTATCACAAGCATCAACTAAAAAGTCTATTTTGTATTTAAAAATATCTAAAATATTTTCTTGATTAATAAACTTATCTATTATAATTACTTTACAAGAAGGATTTATTTCTTTAATTCTTTTTTCGAATAAAGTAGTTTTCTTTTTACCAATATTTTTAGTAGTTGCGATTATTTGTCTATTAATATTACTTTCTTCTACAACATCATAATCAACTAAAATAAGTGTTCCAATATTGCTTCTAGCAAGAGCTTCAATGACATAGCCACCTACTCCTCCACAGCCTAAAACAAGAACACTTTTTTTACTTAATTTTTCAACGTTGGAAAGACCGATTAAACTTTCTAAACGGGAAAAACTAGGCAACATTTTTATACTCGCTTTCTTCCTTTACTTTTATTAATTGTTTTTGTTTTTCTTTACTAGATTTTATAAGTGATAAAGGTTTTTTATAAATAATTTGATTAATATATGATATTTTAGAATAAATGTCTCTATTACTTTGAGCGGTATTATAATAATTTTTTAGATTTCTTGAGTCTCTAGTATTAATAACTTCAAGAGATTTTAAAACGTCTTGCAAACTATCCTCAGGAATGGTAGTATCAGAAATAACAGTACATTCAAAAGTATCAATAAAATCTAATGTTTCTTTTAAATCTGCGATTCCTTCTTTTTGAAAAAGTTTTGGCCATTCTTCAGAAGCGTTTTCTTTAACTATTTTTTGTAATTTAGCAATTTTTTCATCAGTTAAATGGTCTTCTAAACCTAGTTTAGCGAAAGAAACATAACGACCTCTTTTATTACCAGGAACTTCCTTACGCATATCAGTTAAAGCACAACTATATAGTTTATCCAAACTATCATTAACTTTTTTAGGTGGTTGAGCGACTTCATATACATCATATAAAGTACTAGATGGTTCTTGCTTTGTTGTGATTAAATAATTTCTAGGATAAAGAATGGATTTACTACGAACAAATTCAATAGGAGCAGATATTTCTTTAGAATTACTAAAGATAGAATCAGAAAATTTTTCTCTATTAACTATTATTTCACTCTCTTTAGCATCAGAAAAAGAAACACCTGTACGTATCTTTTCAGCTGATTTTATCTTTATATGAACATTCATAACTCTATTTTTATTTACGATAGGTAAAATTAACATTACCATCACCCCGTAAGGCTTATTATATCATATAATCTTTTCATTAGCAAGAAAAAATGGCATCTATCACGTGAATAAATGCCATTTAATTATATTCTCATATATAGATATCGACATCTTGTAGAACCGGCTTTATCTGCACAGTTGGCATCATCAGACCAACTATTATTCCAGCCACCAACACAGGTACTAACACAAGAACAGCCAGCACTATCAGTACTTACACTAGAAAAGTGAGAAATATTGGCTTTACAACAACTAGTACAATCTGAATAATTTCCTGTAAATTTGTTTGATTTAAATCCTTTATCATCAAAACAGTAGCACGAACAACTTCTATAAGCACAAGGACTTCCACTTATACAACTATTCCAAGTATCTTTTTGTTTTTTCGCTGTTATAGTTGCTGTACAAGTTGTTTCATTACCTGCTCTATCTTTTACTTTATAATTTCTTGTTGAATTAAG
>CANRQG010000064.1 GCA_947632735.1 uncultured Bacilli bacterium
AAATATAAAAAATATATAGAAAGGAGGCAGTAAAAAATAGTTGACAATAAGTTTTAAAAACCGACCATTTGAAATTTAGTTGAACTGTTCAACTTTAGATAAGGACGTTAATTTTTAGAAGAAAGTTAGCGTTTTTTTATGTATTATGAATTTGCTTGGTAAAAAGTAATAGATTATAGGTTTCATAATTTGTTCTATTGATAACTACAAACATTTGTATTGTTATTTAATCGTAGGGGGAATGAACAATGTTAATTAATAAGGCTTATATGTTTAGAATTTATCCAAATCAAGAACAAAAAATATTTATTTATAAATCATTTTGTTCTTATGATTCATAAAATCTATAGATTTTTTTGGAAAAATTAGATAAAATTAAAGAGTGATGTGGTGGTGGTATATTGAAAAAAGCTGATACTTTTTATAGATATGATGAGGATAAGCTAAAGCATTCTTTTTATGATGCTTGTAGTGATAGTCAATTTAAGGAATATGTTGATAGTCTTGATATGAAGGAAGAATTATTAATACAATACACTTCTAGTTTAGAGGATAGTTTTTTAGAATATAAAAATTGTAAAAATTGTAAAAGCTTAGATAAGTGTTTAAACAGTGTAAAGGGTTATAGTTATAAGCCAAGAGAGGATAAGGGAATAATTACTTTTTCTTATGAGAGGTGTGAAAAGTTAGCTAAAGTAGAAGAAGAAAATGCTTATAAAGATAATTTGGAGCTTTTTGATATGCCTAAGAATATAAAAAATGCTAACTTTAAAGATATTTATACTGATGATAAGGCAAGAATTCCAATTATTAAGTATTTTAAGGAATTTACGGATAAGTATCATAATGATGAGCATCCTAAAGGACTATATTTAACAGGCTCTTTTGGAAGTGGAAAAACATATTTAATTGCGGCTTTATTTAATGAAATGGCTAAGAAAAAAGTAAGAAGTGCTTTGATTTATTTTCCTGAGTTTTTAAGAAATCTTAAGGCTTCTTTTAATAGCGATTATTCTTGGAAGTTTGATTATATTAAGAAAGTACCACTACTATTACTTGATGATATAGGGGCTGAAAACTGTAGTAATTGGTCGAGGGATGAAATTTTAGGACCTATTTTGCAGTATAGAATGGAAAATGATTTACCGACTTTTTTTACTTCTAATTTAACACTTTCAGAATTAGAAAAAAGTTTGGCAATTACTTCTTCTGGGGTTGATAAAGTTAAAGCTAGAAGAATTATAGAGAGAATAAAGCAACTTACAAAAAACTTGGAACTTGTCAGTAAGAACAGACGAAATTGACATTTATCTTTGAATTTGGTATAATACTAGCTGTTTTTTAAAGGGGGAAATAGCTATGAATTTATATATAGCTAAAGGAAAAGCAATTATTATGATAGCTATGTCTTTTCTTCTTTTAGCAAGTGGTTTAGAAGTGTTTAGTAATATGGGAAATATAAGTATTACAGAATTAGATTTTCAATATATGAGTACTAAACAAGTAAAGGATATTTCTACTAAGGCTAAGAATTATACTTCGGTACTTAATGATGTTTTTAATCAACAAATTTATAGTGATTTAGTTAAGACATCTAGTTTAGATTCAGTTAATGATATTAAATCATCTAAAATTTTAACTAATGAAGATATTTGGCATTTACCAACTAAAACAGGTGAAGTTACAACAATGCCTAGTTCTAATCATATTGCTTATGATATAACTAGTAAAAATGGAACTGGCGAAATGGTTTTTCCAGTTAGTGATGGTGTTGTTTCGGGAATGTTTCGGGATGGTGCCGGTGCTTTGATAGTAACTATTTTGCATAATGTAGATGGAAAACTTTATACTTCAGAATATGTACATTTAGCTAGTTATGCTCCTTACTTATATGTAGGAAGAGAAGTTAGTAGTAATGATTATATTGGTAAGATGGGAAGTAGTGGTAATGCAACGGGTGTGCATTTACATTTTTCTTTAGTTGATTGTGGTTTATTTTCGGATGATAGTTGCCAAGATTTAAATAGTTTTTATAGTTATGCAAGAAGACGTTTTAATGAGGGCTTTTTTGGTCTTAATTCTTTAATAAATGTCCCTAGTTATTGGGGTTAATTGTAAAATTTATGTCTAAATATTGTTTGATTAATTTATTAATGGTATATTTATATTAGGTAGTGCTGTTAATAAATTAATCTTTTTCTTTCAGGGGTGAAATAATGGATTTGGAGACGAAGATAAGTAAATTTTTCTTTCTTTCTAAAAAGATGTTTACTTTGCATCAGTTAGAGAGGATTTTTTCTGTTTCTGAAAGTGAAAAAGAGGGTTTTCAGCTGGCATTAAATAACTTAGTAGATAAAAGAATTATTTTAGAAAAAAATGAACGTTATTTTTCGGACTATGAAAAAGATGATTTGACTAAAAAGGTAGAAGATTTTTTTACGGTTAATAAGAAGATATATCCTTTACAAAAATTGGAAAAGATTTTTAATATTGATAATTTTAATAGGGTAAAGTTTTATAATTGTTTAAATGAATTAGAAATGCAGGGTAAAATAATATGTCTTAATGATAAGGAGTTTGTTCATATACCAGACAATTCTTGTTTAAAGAGTGGGTCGTTAATGGAATCTAATCAGGGGAATTATTATATTAAAACTAATGATGGTATTATTACTATTGAGGATATTGGAACGGCTAGAGTATCGGATATTGTTTTTGTTTTGGAAGATGTTGATAGAAGAGCACATCCTAAGCGGGGTTATGGTAGGATTATTCGGGTTGTAAAACCTATTTCTTCTCCTAAAAATAAGGAGTTTTTAACTAATGGAATTATTAATAGAGATACGAAGGCTGATGGTTATTTTATAGAAAAAGATTTGGTTAAGATACCTATTAGTAAGAAGAATTTAAATGGAGCTTTTCCTAAAGATTTAGCTAATGTTTTGATTAGTTATGATAAGAGTAATAAGCCTTTTGGTAAAGTAGTGGATATTTTGGAAAGAAGGGGTAGTCACGTTTTTATTTATAAGAAAGGTAATTGGCTTCCTTTAGGGACAGAGAATTTTAAGGTAATATTAGATAGTAAAGAAGATTATCAGGAAAATGATAAGATAATTGCTGAAGTTTCTACACATAAGGTTAATGGGGCTTATACTTTAAAGGTCTTAGAAAAAATAAATAGCGCTAGTGAAACGCCACGTGATAAAATTAAGTTGTTCGCAATTGACAGGGGCTTATCTTTTGATTTTGATGCTAAGGTTTTAGAAGAAGCGCAAAATATTTCTAAGGAGATTAGTGAGGAAGAGTTAAGTAGGCGTCTTGATTTACGAAATTTAGAGACTTTTACAATTGATTCTAGTTTGGCTAAGGATTTGGATGATGCTGTTTCTTTGGAAAAAACTAAAAATGGGTATCGTTTATATGTACATATTGCGGATGTTAGTTATTATGTGCGTCCGGGAACGGTTTTGTTTGATGATTATTTGAAAAGAGGAACAAGTGTTTATTTTGGTGATATGGTTATTCCTGAGTTGCCACCTGTTATTTCTAATGGTATTTGTTCACTTAATGAGGGTGAGGATAAGCTAGTAAAAACTTTAATTATGGACTTTAATGAAGAGGGGGATTTACTTGATTTTTCACTTCATAATAGTGTTATTAATAGTAATAAGAAAATGGCTTATGATAAAGTTAATGATTTATTAAATGGTGTAAATGTTGATGGCAGTTATTTACCTTTTTATAATACTCTTTGTAATATGCGGCTATTAGCTAGTAAGTTGGAGGAGCAAAGAATTAAAAGGGGTAGTACATCATTTTCTTCTTTAGAGTATATCTATGAGTTAGATGAGAATGGAAAGCCTATTTCTATTTCGGAGCGCAATGATGGTCCAGCACAGAAGATTATTGAGCATTTTATGATAGTTACTAATCAGGTTTTAGCAGAATATGCTTATTTCTTGGAATTACCGTATATTTACCGGAATCACGAGTGTCCAGAGTTTGGCAAAATAAAAATATTAAATTCTAAGATTAAGCAAATCTCTGATAAGTTTCAGCAGAAAAAGAATTTGGATAATCCAATGGTTTTACAAAAATATTATAATCAAATATGTAAGAATAAATCTACTACGGAAATAAAGTATTTATCAAACATCTTTTTACAGGCAATGCCTAGAGCTTATTATGAGGATATTAATAGGGGACATTATGGTTTAGCTTTACCTTATTATGCTACATTTACTTCACCTATTAGAAGGGGACCTGATTTACTTAATCATTTATTTTTAGGTGAATTAATTGAAAAGGGAACGGATACGGAGTTATTAAAAAGTATGCGTCCTCTTTTAAAGGATATTTCTGCTAATTTATCTTTGAAGCAACAAGAGGCTGATAATTTTGAAATTGAGGTTGATTATTTATTATTAAAGGAGTTTGCTCATACTTTTGAAAATGTTCAGTTAACAGCGAAAATTGATTTTATTATGAGTGATAAAATGTATATTAAAACTTCTAATAATTTAACGGGTGTTATTGACTTGGATAAAAATTATGTTTTGGATGTAAGTAGCAATACTTTAAGGGATACAGTTAGAGATGCTGAATATAATGTAGGTGATGAAATTATCACGAAAATAGCTTTTTTTGATGCTAAAAAGAGGAATATTAATTTTAAGTTATTAGGAAAAGACTTGAAAGAAAAGAAAAAAATTAAAAAAAAGTAATTGCACAAACACTAAAATAGTGATATAGTTATGGCAGTGGAAAAACGGTGATAAAGGACACGATGGATTAATGATTTTTTTAGAGAGTTCGTGGTTGGTGGAAACGAATAAATAGTTAATTCATTACTACCTTTTGAGTTGAATTAGAAAAAGTAGTTTCGGGTAATTCCGTTATAAATAATTAAGCTAAACTAAGGATGGTACCGTGTTTTTGCACTCCTATTAATATAGGAGTTTTTATTTGGGGGAAAGGTTATGGAAATTTATCCTATTAAGTATAAAGATATGCAAGTTCAATACTTGATGGCTTTAGTTCAAAAAAAATGTATTAATGTAGAAGAAATTGGTAAGGTTTTGTTAAAGAAGTTTGAATCATTAAAGTTAAAGGAATTATTAGATAAATGGGCAAAGGAAAGTAACATTACTTTGAAAGAATTACTTGAGGTGGCAATAGCTAGAAAGATAGTAGATTATTCTTTGGTGTGTTGTAATACGGAGTTTTCTAATCTAATAAATAAGTTTTTACTTAGAGTAACTTCTTTGGATGCGATTTGTATTTTAACTTGTTCTTATAATGAGCAAATTAATAAGTATGCTTATCAGAAGTATCACGAATTATTAGATGCTTATCTTGATACTTTTGAGGACAATGATTTAACAAAGCAATTGTATTTAACTGAGGGAAATGATTTGGATTTTTTACAAAGTAAGGTTATTGAATATAAGAAAAGGGGTGAATAGTTTTGAAAATAGAGGTATTTAGACAAAGCTCTATTAGGTTAGAGGGTAGGAAAGTTATTTATTTTGACCCTTATAAGATAAAAGAGGATTATAATGATGCTGATTATGTTTTTATAACGCACGACCATTATGACCATTATGACCCGCAGTCACTTAAGAGGGTATTAAAGCCTTCTACGAAGTTAATTGTACCTAAGTGTTTAGAGAATATTAATTATCAAAAAATAGTAGTTGAGGCTGAAGGGCAATATAGTATTGATGGTTTATCTTTTAGGACAGTTAGCTCATATAATATTAATAAGCCTTATCATCCTAAGGAAAAGGGATATGTTGGTTATCTAGTAACTATTGATGAGGAAGTTTATTATATAATGGGAGATAGTGATGCGACTGAAGAGGCAATGAAGGTTAAATGTGATTATTTATTTGTTCCAATTGGTGGGACTTATACGATGAATTTAGATGAGGCTTTGGAATATACGATGAAAATTAAACCTAAAAAGGTAATTCCTATTCATTATGGAAGTATAGTAGGGGATATTTCTTTAGGAGAGGAATTTAAAAGAAGAATGGATAAGGATATTGAAGTAGATTTATTAATTAAGGAGGAAATATAATGATAAATATTAAGGAAGATGAAAAGTTAAGTATTAAAAATCATTCTTGTGCTCATTTACTTGCTCAGGCTGTAAAGCATTTATATCCACAGGCTAAGTTTTGGGTAGGACCAGTTATTGAAGAGGGCTTTTATTATGATATTGATTTAGGTGATGAAGTAATAAAAGAGGAAGACCTAGAGAAAATTGAGAAGGAAATGAAGAAGATAGCTAAGGATGGTAAGAATATTATTAGGGAAGAACTTACGAAGAAGGAAGCTTTGGAAAAGTTTAAGGATGACCCATATAAAATTGATTTAATTAATAGAATGGATGAAAATGAGGAAGTTATTTCTTGCTACCGCCAGGGAGATTTTACGGACCTTTGTCGTGGACCTCATATAGCGTCAACTAAGGAATTAAAGTATTTTAAGCTTTTAAAGGTTAGTGGTGCTTATTGGAAGGGGGATGCTCACAATAAGATGCTTCAACGTGTTTATGGTATTTGTTTTGACACGGAGGAGGATTTGAAGGCGCATCTTGATTTTTTGGAGGAAGCTAAGAAGAGAGATCATCGGAAGTTAGGTAAGGAATTAGGTCTTTTTATGATTAGTGATTATGGTCCTGGTTTTCCTTTCTTTTTACCAAAGGGTATGATATTAAGAAATATTTTGGAGAATTTTTGGTATGAGGAGCATACTAAGGAGGGCTATCAGTTTATAAAGACGCCAATTATGCTTAGTAAGGAGTTATGGGAGGTATCTGGTCATTGGGAGAATTATCGTGAAAATATGTATACATCAGTTATTGATGATAAGGAATTTGCGATTAAGCCAATGAATTGTCCTGGTGGTATGTTGGTATATAAAAATTCTTTGCATTCTTATAAAGATTTACCGATAAGATGTGGGGAGTTAGGTCAGGTTCACAGACACGAAGCTAGTGGAGCTTTAAATGGTCTTTTTAGGGTAAGAACGTTTACTCAAGATGATGCGCATATTTTTATGAGGGAAGACCAAATTGAGGAAGAGATTATTCGTTTAATAGCGTTTATTGATAGAATTTACAAGATATTTGGTTTAACTTATGAGATAGAGTTATCAACACGTCCTGAGGATAAGTTTATAGGTACTATTGAATCTTGGAATAAGTCTGAGGCTATTTTGGAGGAAGCTTGTAAGAAGGCGGGACATAGTTGTAAAATAAATCCTGGAGATGGAGCTTTTTATGGACCAAAGCTTGATTTTCATATAAAGGATTCATTAGGTAGAGTATGGCAATGTGGTACAATTCAATTGGATGCTAATCTACCGGAAAGGTTTGATTTGACTTATATTAGTCAAGATGGTACTAAGGAAAGGCCAATTATGTTACATAGGGTAATATTTGGTTCTATTGAGCGATTTATTGGTATTTTAATTGAGCATTTTGCGGGGGCTTTTCCAACGTGGCTTGCGCCTGTTCAAGTAAAGGTTATTCCTGTTAATTCGGAATTTCAAGAGGATTATGCTAGGGAAGTTACTAATTATTTGAAGGAAAATAATATTCGTGCGGAATTAGATAATCGTAATGAAAAGCTTGGTTATCGTTTAAGAGAGGCTCAAACTGAGAAGGTTCCTTATACTTTGATTTTAGGTGATAATGAAAAGAATGAGGGTAAAATTAGTTATCGATTATATGGTGAAAAGGAAACGACAAGTGTGACTAAAGAGGAATTTTTGAAGTTAATTAGTGATGAAGTTGCTAGTAAAAAATTACGTAGCTAGAGAAAAAAATATGTGGCTTTCAAAGTGGAAAGTGCATATTTTTTTGTTTGGTGCCGAAAACTTTTTCTTGACAATACCACCCTGGGGGGGAGACTGTCTGAGAATGAATGATATC
>CANRQG010000065.1 GCA_947632735.1 uncultured Bacilli bacterium
CGTGAATGTTTTCTGGATTTATCCTAATCTTTTCACCGATTAAATACCTAAGTCTTGCTGTATCTAAACTTGTTCCCGTTCCAATTACTCTTCTATGATCAAAACCCGATGTCTTCCATACAACATAAGTCATTACGTCAACAGGGTTAGTCGCGACCAAAAATATTCCTTTAAAACCACTCTTTACTACTTTAGCTGTAATATCTTTTACAATAGAAGCATTTTCTTTAATTAAATCCATTCTTGAACAGCCCTCTTCTTGATTTATCCCAGCCGTAATAGAAACAATACAAGCATCACGACATTCACTATAATCACCTACTCTAATATTAATTTTACTCGGACAAAAAGCTAAACAGTGATTTAAATCCATTACCTCTCCCTCAACTTTTTTTCTGTTTAAATCAATTAAAACCAATTCCTTAATCCCAATTCCCTGATTTATCAAAGCATAAGCATAACTCATTCCTACATTACCACAACCAATAATCACAAGCTTACCATTCATTATCTCACTCTCCTATTTTTAGTATGCGAAAAAAAAAGAAATATATTATTTCTCACCATTAATATATTTCTTAATCTCTTCCGTTACTTTTTCATAGCCATCATCATTTAAATGTTTTCCATCATCAGTATAATCTTCATCTAAATTATCATCTTTATCTATCAAAATATCATATAAATCAATATACTTAATATTCTTTTCTTCACTCATAATGAAAAGTTCTTCATTAATTTTCTTACTTTTCTCATTCGCATCCTCAAAAAGGTCATCGTCTAAATCTCTATTAATTGGATAAATGGATTCAACGTATATTTCACAGTAGCTTCTATTTTCCTTTATTCTATCTACCAATTCTTCTATCTTCGCAACTATTTCTTCATCATCTTTCTCTTCTAAAACATCATTCAAACCTACTTCAATAAAAATTTTAGAAGGATTATATCGATAGACTTTCTCAGTTAAATTATTTAAAAAGTCTGAAACTAAATCATCCTTATAAGCACTTTTAACAACAAACATATCTTTAAAAGCATCTTCAATATCATAATCATCTGTTAAGAAATCTCCTAAAAACAAATAATTATCATCTAAAATAATTCTTTCTACTTCCGACTTTTCATTCTTTACTTTAGGCTTTTCTGCGCACTTACTAATAAAATATTTATCAACCATATAAAAACTTAAAGTCAAAATAAGAATAAAAAGTAAAAGTAAAATTATATCTTTAAAATAACTATGCTTTTTTTCCTTTTTTCTTCTCTTTTCATCATCTTTACGCATCTTTTCTTCTGATACAATTATTTTCTTTTTATTTACTGCTTTTTTATTTTTTTCTAAAAAACTAGTATCTAGTGTTCCTGTATCATTAAGTCTATCTCTATCTATTCTTATTCTAGTAGTATACTCAAGCGCTCTATCTAAAACACCTTTACTATTTTTTACTTTCTCACTACTTTTAGCTTTAGAATTAAGACTTTCTTCTTTCTTTTTTGTTGTTACTTTCTTCTTAATAGGCGTTGTTTTATTATCTTTACTTTTAGAATTACTGCTTTTACTCATTTTAATACCTCACTCTACTTCTTTATTATAGCAAACTTTATTAAAGAACAAAAGTACTTTTTAATTGCCAGTTTCTTCTAATTATGATAATCTATATAATAGAAAAGGTGATGTAAATGAACTATATAAAATTTATTAAGAATGACACTCTAACTGTTGAAATTCATTATAAGGATAAACTAAGAGTAATTGAAAATAAAGCTAATGTTGATAAAATTCTCTCCATATGTGAAAAATATGGTTATGAAAGAATAAATAAATCTTGTTACCTAAAAGAATATGTTGATGAAATAGTAAAAGATTATGAAAATTACTATAACAAAAGAAAAAATACTGTTAAAATCTATAATACTATTAAAGATGCTTTTAAATTAAAGAAAAAAGTTTTTAACAAGAAAATTCTAGCTATTGGCACTCTAACTTGTTTAGCTGCATTTAACCCCTATAGTAAAGAAATAACTTCTAATGAGATAACTGTAACAGAAGAAAATAACGTTGATAATTTAGAAAATGATGAAATCATAAATATAACTAAAAATATTAAAAAAACTGATTCTAAAGAAGTAACTATATCTAAAGAAGAATTAGAAAAAACAGATTCTGAGGAACAAGCTACAGTAAAAGAAGAAAAAGAAACTACTAATGAACTAAATACTATGTTAAATAAGACCACTGAATTTGTCTTTTCCTATAATAATGAAAATATTGCCAACCTAGAAACAACTAAAAATTACTCCGATATATTCCAAAAATATGGAGAGATGTACGGTATAGACTCTAATCTATTAATGGCCATTGCTTCGCAAGAATCAGGCGGTAAACACGATGAATTTTTATATAATTACCCAGCTGTTGGTATAATGCAAATTGAAAGAAGTGCCTTTTTAAACAAAGAGATAACAGCATATAATCATTTAGAACAAAAACAAGAAACTTTTTTAATAACTGAGGAAGCTTTAACAAACTTAGATACTAATATTAAAATAGGAACTATGCTTTTACAAATAGCTTTAGAAGCAAATGATTATAATATTCCTTTAGGAATACAAACTTATAACTTTGGAACTAGCTATATGAATCAAGCCTTGAAAATGTGTGAAGCAATTAGTGGCATACCTGTTGAAGAGATGAAACAAAATATGCAAGAAACAGAATGGCGCTACTACAGAGAGTTTCTAAATATAGGTGACAGCAATTATGTTGAACACGTTTTAAGCTTCTTACCTAACGATGAAAAAATTACTGTTAAAAATAGAGATAATGAAGATATTAGCCTTAAAATAGTAAATGAAGCTGTAAAAACTAAAACAATTTAAAAGCCTTTCTCCCAAAAAGAGAAAGGTTTTTATAAATTGCCACTTATAAGGTCAATAGCACCTTTTTTAAATAAATCTAAATAACTAAGTGGAGCTATTGTATCGGAAATAACTAAATCACCAGTTGAAACTATTTTTTTATTTTCTAAAACTTCTATTTTACCTATTTTACTACCTTTATTTATTGGCAGTTTAATCTTATCAATAGAAACATTATAAGAATACTTTTTATTATCTCCAATATTTTCTACTACTCCTAAATTATCTTTTAATATAGCAGAAACAATCTCTTTATTAGCCTTATCTATCTTTATTTTTTTTACGACTTCACCCTTTTTCTTTAAAACATTTACCTTTACACTATTAAAGCCATAATCTAAAAGAGCCATCGTCTCACTATTACGAACTTTACTATCATCTTCACCCAAAACAATAGCAATTAAACGTAAATCATTTCTCTTAGCGGTTGCGGCTAAACAATATCCCGCAGCATCAGTATGACCTGTCTTTAAACCATCTGCGCCATCATAAAATCTTACCAATTTGTTTGTATTAACTAACCAAAACTTATTTTCCGTATCTTCTCTCAAATAATCTTCATATAAAGATGAAAATTTTAAAATATCTGGATGATTAATAACAAGTTCTCTAGCGATTATAGCCATATCATAAGCACTAGAATAATGATTTTCTTGGTCTAAACCAGTACAATTTGAAAATCTAGTATGCTTTAAACCTAATTCTTTAACTTTCTTATTCATTAACTCAACAAACTTCTCTTCCGTGCCAGCAATTACTTCTGCCATTTGCACAGTAGCGTCATTACCACTAGCCATACTTATACCTTTCATTAAATCTTCAACAGTAATTTTTTCTCCCTCTTCAATATATATTTGTGAGCCACCCATATCCGCAGCATTCTTACTAACAATAACTTCTTGATTCCACTTGATATTTCCTTTTTCTATTTCCTCTAAAATAACAATTTGCGCCACCATTTTAGTCATCGAAGCAACCGCTAATTCCTTATCTTTTTCCTTCTCATAAATAATCTTTCCACTGTTAGCGTCTATTAAAATACCACTCTTAGCTCCCTTAATTAAAGTATCATCATTATCTAAAGCGAAAACATTAAAAGGAATAAGTAATAAAGCTAATAAAACTATTACTAATCTTTTCATAAATTTCCTCCTAAAAATTATTATGTTTTCTTTTATAAAAATATTCATATTTAAAAATATTAGTGATATTATTAAATAAAGGTGATGATACTATGACTAAAAAGAAAAGAAAATTAAAGAAAAAAGCTTTAGCTATTATTACAGTTACTCTAATAATAATTTTATTAATACCCATATTGTTCTTAAATAAAAATGAGCCTAAAACAGCTAAGAAAGAAAGTAAAAAGACAAATGAACTAGGTGATATAGCTAAAAAAATTGACTTTTATAAAGACGATTATACTGATAGATACTTAGCCTATAAAAAAGCTAATCCTAACCTATCAAATGAAAAAGTTATTGTAAATGTAAATATTGGACTAGACTATCCTTACTATGAAAATGTCCAAAAAACAAAATACTTAAATACATCATATATAATAGTTAATAAATATAATTCTTTAGATAGTGATTATGTTCCAAGTAATATGGAAAAAATAGATAGTAGCTTCTCTAAAGGAGAAAGACTTATGGTAGATTATGCTCAAGAAGCTTTTGAAGAATTGGCTAGGAGTGCCCTCGAGGAAGGCTACAACATTTATGCTATGTCAACCTATAGAAGCTATGAATATCAAAATAGCCTTTATAATAATTACGTATCATTAGACGGTCAAGATAAAGCTGATACCTATTCAGCAAGAGCTGGTTTCTCAGAACATCAAACCGGCTTAGCCGCTGATGTTTGTAATAAAGAACAACCTTATACAGAATTTGAAAATACAAAAGAATTTAATTGGATGCAAGAAAATGCTTATAAATATGGCTTTATTTTAAGATATCCTAAAGATAAAGTTGAAGAAACAGGTTATATGTATGAACCGTGGCATTATAGATATGTTGGTAAAGAAATAGCTGAATATATCCATCAAAAAAATATTACCTATGAAGAATATTATGTAAGATTTATTGAGTCAAAAAAAGATATCAATAAAGATTAATTAAACTATCTATAGAAAAAATAAGTACTTGAAACACAGTACTTTTATTTTTCCTATTTTAGAAAAACTTTCCCCAAAATCTGTGCAAAACAAAAAAAAAGCCAACCACATCAAGTGAATTAGGGTTTTCTTTCTAATTAATTTTCCCTTTACTAATCAAATTTTTTCTTAAAATACTTATATAATTCATAAAATAAAGTAAATATTAACCAAACAAGTAAAAGTAAATTACTAATCTGAACAATAGATAATATAACCTCATTTTTATATAAATCAACTACATTTATTAAATCAACACCACTGTAGCTAGCAAGAGCCATAAATGATAAAAACAAAAAATATAAAATACTAAAGAAAAAATAATTAACACCCTTTTTAAAGATAGTCATTTTATTACTAAAAACCGTTTTTAATAAGATAACAGTTACAAAGACAATTATAAAAAAATACACAATTGTCGATGGGAAGTAAACATAATTCATAATAGCTTTTATAAAAGAGTCCAAACAAACTCTCGTGTAATCACTATAACTAATCATAACACCTATTAAAAAACCAATATAAATACCAACAGCAATTACTTGAACTATCCTATTTTTTCTTTTCAAATTAAATAGCAAAATAGCAAACAAAAGAAGGCTTATTATGAACATCTCGATAGCAAGAAATGATGAAAAAATATACTTAAATAAAACACCAATTTTTCCTATCAAAGATAAATCCATAGTATCACCTCCTAGACTAATTCAGCAATATAGACAGTTTGTGTACTAGCATCATCTTTCGTACAAGTAACCATTGTAAGTGTCGTTTTACTATAATTGCGAACAATAGAAACAACACCTTTCTTAGGAACTGTATAAATATTAACTATTTGGTAAGTATACTTTTGCTTATTATAAGTAACATATGCATAATCCCCTATGTTTAATCTATATAAATAAGCAAAATATGAAATATAAGCATCACCTGAATGAGCAATTAATATTAAATTACCGTTAGAAACATCAGGTGTTGTTGAACCTTTAACCATTGTAACATTATGCTCTATATTGTTATATTTTGAATCAGTATTATAAAAACCTCTTTTTAGTCCTATCTTTGGAATCTCTAAAACTCCAAAATACTTGTCATAATCTATATAATATTGTTTTTCCTCTTTTTCTTCTTTTTCCTCAGGAACATTTTCAACAATAGGAACATCTCTAACTACCTCACTATTAGTATCCATATCCATCATTGCAATTTTCATATCAGAAAAAACATCATTCCTAAGTTTAACTAAATGTCTCCAAGATAAGGTAAGAAAACCCCCGAATATAAGCAAAGAGCCAAATAATAATAAATGACTCTTTTTAATTTTATTCTTTAACTTGTGAACTCTTTGCATTTGCGTAGACTATACCTACTCCACATAACAATACTATAAGACCTATAAAGTAAATTGTTTGAGCCATACTCGAACCTGTATCAGGTGATGGCGTAATATCTAAATTATAAATTGCTGGACGAGTAGTAGGTACATTCTTTAAAGCTGTAAGTTCTTGGAAATCACCAGTATTAGAACCAACATATCTGTATGCAGCCAAAGTATCAAAGTTTCCAACAACATCTAACTTCATATTAACAGCTTCATCAACAGAATCAATTGGAACTCTTATATAGAACTTAGTTCCTGCTGAAATATTCTTTAAATCTTTTATTTCTTTGTAATCTTCACCTACAATAATTGTATCCTTAGGAGCATCTTCAGGAATCGTAATTGAATAACTCTTAAACTCACCTAATGAACCGTCAGCAACAGCACCCTGAACAGTTATTTTCTTTGAGAAATAATATTTATTATCATCATCAACTGAAACTTCTCCTTCTTCTGAAAGGCTTACTTTATAAGGGTCAGCAACT
Organism: uncultured Bacilli bacterium; assembly: GCA_947632735.1. Lineage (GTDB taxonomy): Bacteria > Bacillota_I > Bacilli_A > RF39 > UBA660 > CANRGD01. Next base: position 6,947 of record CANRQG010000065.1, read on the forward strand.
TTATGAATCTCTAAAGCTTTTTCATATACTTGCTTAGCTGTCATATTTGTACCCTTTACTTTATAACTATCTACTAAGATATGGTCTTCTTCCGTATAACCAACTTTATCAGAATTCATTTCATTTATATTAGCACCATACTTAATATAAGTAGATGTAAATACGTGTTGTTTATCATCTTCACTCATCTTACTTGTTGGGTCAAGACCCGTATCTTTTAGATAAGTCCAAATCAAAGCTTGAGAAATCCAAGTTTCAACTTTATGGTCAGTATTAGTACCAGTAATATCATATGAAGGAACTAATTCAACATTAGGATAAAGATTAGCCATTAAATATACTAAACCATAATCATTAACTAAAGCACTATCAGTACTTAATTTATACTTAGTATCAACAGTATCTTTTTCTCTTTGTAAACAGTAAATTGGTATTGTCTTCTTACCTCCAACACAACCATTATCTTCACCCTGACAAGTTATTTCTGCAAAATGCATCATAATTGGAAAAGACTTGTCAGATAAAAGCTTATTCGTATTCTCAGATTCTGTCTTAACACTAAATTCATTTCCTAATTCATCGCCCTGAACTTGGTTAGTAGCAAAAGTAATTTGATTAAATCCAACAGCAATAAGAGAAATAATCGCTATTACCGCAACTAAGAAAGATAAAATACTTACTCCATCAAAATTTTTCTTATGTTTATTGTTATTTTCTACGTAAATTTTTTCCATCAAAACACCACCATACCTTTATAAATTTATTATACAAAATATTTTTTTAATTTGAAAGTCTTTTTTTCTGAATATCGAAAATATCTTTACTTTTTGGCAATTTTACTT
>CANRQG010000066.1 GCA_947632735.1 uncultured Bacilli bacterium
GTTCCTAAAACATCTTCTAGATGAAGTTCATTACCTTCTCCATCAAAAGATAATGATGCATCTATACTAACTTCACTTTTTAATTTTTTATTTTTTCGTAAATACATAAGTATTTCATTATCTATACATCTAGAGGCATATGTTGCTAGCTTGATATTTTTACTTTTACTAAAGGTATTAATCCCTTTAATTAAACCAATGGTACCAATACTAACTAAGTCTTCTAAATCAACGCCTGTATTTTCATATTTTTTAGCTAGGAAGACAACTAATCGTAAGTTATGCTCAATAAGTATATCTTTAGCTTTTAAATCACCATCATCTTTTAAGGAAACATAATAGTCTTCCATCTCTTTAGATAATGGTTCTGGCAACATATCAGTTGCGCCAACATAAAAAATACTACCTACTCTTGTAAAAAGTCTTTTAAAAAATTCAATTATTCTTCTCATAATTCCTCCTTAAATTTATTTGGTAATATGCATTCTAAACCTTCAATATTAAACTTATCCTTACTAAAGCCAATTAAGCAGTTAGAGAATTCTTTATCATTAATAATTACTTTATCAGGCTTTAAACAAGGAATTATTCCTTTACTATTTAAGGCTTTGAATGGAACATAAATATAATTAGCTTGTTTTCTCATCTTTATATTGACAAGTATTACACACCTTTTTTTATATGGGTCAACTAGTCTATTACCTGTATCAATAAAACCTTCTAGTTCATAAGTTTTTTTAAATAAATCTATTTTTACAATATATTTATTTAAATATTTTTCTTTATATTTAATATGCTCTTTTATAAATAGAAATATTATAAAGATACTACCTAGTACTAGAACAATAAAATTAATAAGATAGTTATTTCTAAATACTAATAAATTGCCTTCTTCATAAGTAATATCTAAAAGATAAAAGCTACCTCCTAGAATAATACTTATTAAATAGAAATAAGCTAAATTCTTAAAAAAATTTTTCTTACCAAAGCTAATTAAAATAATTAGACAGCTTACTATAAATTTAAATATTATTAAGGATATAGAAGCTATATCTATAAAAAGTAGTATTAAAGTAAGGCTTCCTATTAAGCTTCCAAAAAGGATTCTAATTAGTTTGTTTTTTTCTTTTAAGACTATCTTCACACCATATAAAATAAAAAAGTCAATAATGAAGTTAAGTAAGAAAACTATATCTAAATATATTTTCATCTTATCACCACTATTAATATACAAAGAAAAAAACGACTATTTTGTCGTTTTAAAGTTTTATTTAAATTTTCTTTTTCTTGATAAAGATTCTAATAATATAACTTAAGAAAATACCCATTATTATTACAAAAGCCCATTTTAAGAGAGTATTTACGAGTCCACTACTATATCTATTTATAATTGAAAAGATATTTTCTGGTAGGTATTTTCCTATTAAAGCACTGACATCTTTTAGACCAATATTATTTTTTATAAATGTTAAAATTCTTAAAAATATCTCTATAATTGCCATAGCATAGACAAATGAATCAAATCTTTTAAAAAACATTATTACTATTAAAATAAGAACAATTAAAATTACTAAATCTATATACATCTACTCACCTCTACTATATGTATTTTATCATAATTAAATAGCTGTGTCTAGAAAGAAAAAGACTAGAAACTAGTCTAATTAAATCTTCTTTTCTTAATTGTATAAGCTAAACCTAAGCTACCAATAAGAATTGTTCCTATCAAAGTGATTAGATTAATATCAGCTGTATCAGGAGCATCAATTAGCTCTTCTTCTCTTAGTTGAGGAATATTTACATATAGTGTTAAATTTTCAGTAATAGGACCTATTTCATCAGTTTCAATTTTTTCGGTCATATCTTTATCAGTGTAAAATTCCATTCTATCATACACATCATCAGTTAAGCCAGTTTTATCAAGAAATTCTTTAAAGATAGCTTTTAACTCTTCTGCAGGGATTTTTTGATTTTCTTTAAATGTTCTTTTTACTTCAACATCACCATCACCATAGACTAATTTAAAAGTATATTTAGGTATTTCTTTTAAATAAATAGTAACATCGTCAGTAACTTCAGCACTATAAGAATATTTTTCACTAAAGTCTCTATCAGTATATAAAGAAACATCATCTAAAGTTAAGTCATAATCTTCTAAGAAGCTACTTATTACTTCTTTAACTTCATCTTCATTTAGAAGTTTATCATTAAGAGCAACTAACTCTTCGGTAGCATTACCCATTACAACTTTTAGAGTTATATATGGAATAACTGAAAGAGTGTCTTCATCAAAAATTTTACCAAAATTAGATGTTTCAGAATATGCTCCTTCTACGATATTTACTTTTTTATTATATTTTACAGTAGTTATTTTCTTAGCAGGAATAACGGCATTTTCTTCATTTCTAACAGCCGTTGTATAAACATTTACATTATTTCCGCCCCAAATATCAAGTTCTAGTGACTTAATATTATTAGATGTAAATGGGTCAGCAGAATTTGGATAATAATAACCATTATAAATAGTAGTAGCTCCACCACCAGTTACAACAATTTTTCCAGTACCAACGCTACCTTTCTTTAAAGCAGTTGCGACCGTAGGTGCTCCAGAATTTACGGTAATATTTACTTCATCAACATAACCAACTGGACCGGTTCCAATAATGGCATCAGTTACTTTGCCACCATTAAATGTTATGTTTACTTTGCCAACACTAGCAGAAGAACCATTTGATTCTAGGCAACCGCCACCATAAACAAAGCTCTTTACTGTTCCAGCATTAATTACTATTGTTGCGGTTCCAGTAACAGAAGTTTTTGGTCCCATACCAGCACCATAAATATTTTTAACTGTACCACTATTCATAGTGATTTTAGTACTTTCAACGGACATATCTTCTGCAGTTTCATTAGGAGCCAAAACACCACCATAAATAGTTGTTTCTGATGGAACATCATATTCTTTGCCATCACACTCAATGTGAGCACCAGCAATTCCATCTTCTCTTTCAGAAATAACTATTTCTTTGCCATTACCATAAAAATTTGGCTGAATATAATGCTCATCATTTTCTAAAGCCTTAGCTGGTTTAGCTTGAACTAATAAAACACTAGTTATAACAAGCATTAAAAACAATAATTTCTTTTTCATTACTTCTCTTCCCTTCTTCACTTTACATAATTTTACATAAATCATAGAAATATCTCTATTATTTATCTAAATTATATTCTTATCTAAAAAATTAGTCAATACACTTTTTAAAATTTTAGTAATCGATTTTTAATTTTTAGTAGTTAATATTTTTAGTAGCGAATATTTTGAATTTTAGTAATCAATATTTATTAAATAGAACTTAGTACTTTGATTAACTAAGGATGTCGCGACGGTTCGTAAGGCACCACTATCTAAGCCCAACTTACAAGTAGGTGGATTCATTAAGGGTGAAGTAATAACATACTGACCATTAGTAGTTGGAGTAATTATCCAGCGTTCGCGATCACTATCTATTAAACGAGAACTAGCTGTAATTGCATCTCCTGGAACATTACCAATACCATCTATTTGTAATGAATTATAGTTTTGATTTTCTAAAATAATAAAGGTATTACCTGAAACATTTTCGAGACTCCATTTTTGATACTTATTACCATCTATTCCTTTTAAACTTATAATCATATTATTATTTTCTAAGTTAGAGTCTCCTGTTGTGAAAACAGTAGAACTGTTATTAACTGGAACAATGTAATAAAGACCATTAGGCGGTGTTAAAGAAGTATTATTACGATAAGCTGAATAATGAAGACCATTAGTTGTCTCAACAATAGGGTCATTATCTATTGCATTAAAATTACTTAGAACAGTACAACTACTTTCACTACTATTAGTACAAGCTTTTAAACTATGTTTAGCTATATTACCAGGTGTATGCCAAACAGCAATTTCATCTAAGTTATAAGCTGTATTAAAATTAACAGTGAGACACTTTTCTGTGGCACTCGCAGTTATAGTAGCAGAGGTCGTTAAAAGGCCATCTTTAGCTTTATTAGCATCAGTTCCTCCAGGAGTTAAAACAATATTACCACTACCACTCTTAACAACATTTACTCCATTTGAAATAGCTTGTATTTCTTTCCAAGTTGAACTAGTATTGGCTCCATCAACACAATCAACGATTCGTGTTATACCATTTAAATTTATTTTTTTATTACCACTGATATCAATACCGGTTAAGTCAACTCTTTGAATACTAGCCTTACCATCACCAGAATTAGCACCCGGTACCATAAGACCATTTAAAAAATTAAAAGGATGAACAGGTGGATTATAACCAGTAATACTACCATTATTAGGGTCATAGACAGGATATTGATAATTAATGGTAACATCATCAGTAGTCGAAAAAGTATTTAATTCCATTTCATCAAAATTACTAGTATTTAATTTATAAGACCTACTACCAGCATAACCTGAGATATAGGAACTACCTCCTTCACCGGTTGCGCCATTATTATAACCAGCACCACCACCAGGAGCGACTTGAACACCAAAATTACCGGCTATTTGACCAGCAGCGCCAACAGTACCATTACCTTTATAGCCTTGTAAATCGCCACCTTTACCACCAGCAGTAGTACTAGCTCCACCACCACCGGCCGCAACCATTATTCTTGTTTTAAGAGACCTATCGTTATTATAAGGACCGGACTCTAATCTAACATCAGTTGCGCCACCACCAGCCGCAACAGTAGCATTACCAGCGCCACCATTATTTTTACCGCCAGTATTGCCCTCTCCTTTTGTACCAACATAAAAATATAAATGTGTATTCGCATCTAAATAAATAATTCCTGATGTATAGGCACCATTTCCTCCAGCATAACTACCTTTACTAGCACCGGCTGCTCCCCATAGTTCAATTTTATACCAACCTGCTTGGTCATAAGGAACAACATATTCTTGGACAATATCATTACCATTATCAGTAACTGGCCTAAGTCCTACTTCTGTTAAGCTATAACGATTTAAATCTTCTTCTATTTGATTAACAAAATCTTTAGTATTAACTCTGTTTGAAGACATAATGCTCATAAGTAAAATTACAATTAAAAAACCCATTATTGATAAACCATACAATAATGTTGATACAGCAAAACCCTTATTATTCTTTAGCTTCATATAACTACCACCAATTCTTTATAAATTGTATCATATCTTTTTAAGAATAACTACCCATTTATCACCATATTTTTTACTCTTTATGTTTTCTAATTCATTAGAATAAACAATTTTATCTAAAAAATTACTTTCACAAATAACAATTCCCTCATCATTTAAGCAATTATTAGAAATAATTAATTTAAGAGCTTTTTCAATATAATCAGTTTTATAAGGAGGGTCTAGAAAAATAATATCATATTTCTTTTTAGCTTTTAATACTTCTTTATAATCAGCTTTAATAACTTCACAATTTGTGATATTTAAATTAAAAATATTTTCTTTAATTGTTTTAATAGCTTGATAATTATTATCAACTAAATAGGCAAATTTAGCACCATTACTTAAAGCTTCTATTCCTAAGTTACCACTTCCCGCAAATAAATCTAAAATAACACTATCTTCTAAGTAATCTTGAATTGTTGCGAAAAGACTTTCTTTTATTCTAGCTTGAGTAGGTCTTGTACCCTCAATATCATATCCTTTTATAGTTCTTCCCTTATATAAACCACTTATAATTTTCAACCCTGACACCTATCCTTTTTAGTAATCTCTTTTAATCTCTCATTTATTTTTAATATTAAAATATTTAAATCAGTTTCTTTTTCTTTATATTCTTGAAAAAGCTTATTACTTTCTATTTTAGAAAGTAAACTTTTATCTATTTTATACCTTTCTAATAAATCTAAAAGTTCTTTATCTTCTTTTATTTTCTTATTAAGATGTCTTATTTCTTTTACTTCACTTTGTTCATTTAAGACTTCTTTTAAATTAGATATTTTTTCATATAATTCTTCCATAAGTTAATTGTATCAATTTTCGAAAAAAAAGTCATTATTTTTAAAAATAAATTTTAGAGTTTCTATTCATCCTATATAAGATTAAATAAATTTTAATCTTTTAGCATTTCAATAAATGAAGATATTAAATTTATATTACCTGATAGTTTTTCAAGACGGTCACTTAAACGTAGTTTATATCTTTCTTTAGCCAATTCTTCAATTTTTTTTAAAGCTGAAGGGTCTCTATTTAGAACTTTATACCAAGACGAATCTTCTCTTAGGAAACTATAAATATGTTCATTACTTTTAATATAATTAATTGTATATAAATTCATAATTAATCCTCAAACTTCTTATAAATTGGTCTTGGCTCATAAACATTAGGTGTTTGTTTTCTACCACCTAGAGAAGCTAAGCCTAAGTCTTGAATTAAGCCAATTGTCTTTTGTAGATTATCGACTCCTTTTTGGACAGAATCCATATCCATATTTTTAAAAGTATTAAAAAAATCTTTAAACGTTGTTGGGGCTTTATCTATAGAAGAGTCTATTTTAAAATAATCATTCCAAACAGAGCTATTTTCCCCATAAATATCATAAAGTTCATACAATTTTTGCCAAGTAGTTTGACCATTACGAACAGCTAGAGCTAAATCAGGATGTTTTCTAGCAAAAGTTTTAAATAATTCTTTAGACATACTATCACCTAATACAATAATATTGTTTTTTAGAAAGAATTATGCTATAATATGTAGAAATTTTGGGGTGATTTAAGTGAAAAATTTTAATATTAAAACTGTTGAAGATTATAATAAGTTTTGCTACCTATCACTTAAAGAAAAAGAACAAATTTTAAAAAAAATAGAAAAAATATTAAAGATAGATGAGACTAAAAGATTTAAGCCAGAAAAAAAGAAACTAGAAAATTTTAATACTTTAATTGACTACTTAGATAGTGATAGTCTTACTGATAACTTAGATTATAAAAAGAAAGAAACTTTTAGACTTATAAATAGAACTAGATTTATAAATAAACTCTATATTGATATAGATGCTTTTAATACTTTTTTCTTTAATTATTTTTTTACTAAGAATAGATATTATTATGATGATTTAAATATTTTACTCCAAGCTGTTTATATATATTTAATGAATTATTTTAATTTTCCCTTTACTGATATAAATATTAAAAAGAAGCAAAAAAACTATACTATTTCTTATTTACATCAAAAAATGTATTTAGATTTACCACAAAATATTTTAGATAATGCCTCTAGTAATATAATTGATGAAGAGACATTTTTAAAATTAGCTGTTAAAGAGACTTGGTCTTTAACTCACGAATTTGCTCACACAGGAATATATCGCTATTTAGAAAGAAGTCAAGATGAGAAAAGTCCTTTTTTTAAGGAAATAGTAATAACTTACTTTGCTAACGCTTTTTATGAAAATAATCATAATGATTTTTCTAGTGAAATATGCGCTAATTCTTTTGCTAAGAAGTTTACTTATTATTTATTAAAAGATATTGTTGACCCGATAAAGTTACAAGAAGAATTAAATCTTATCGAAGAAAAACAAGAAAGAGATAAAACGAGGATATCAAGTAGAGAAATAAGCGCTACTTACGAAAAAATTCTAAAGAAAAATGGTAAAGAAAAAACTTTAAAATT
>CANRQG010000067.1 GCA_947632735.1 uncultured Bacilli bacterium
GCTTTTCTTTTTGCACAAATTTTGTGAAAAGTTTTTCTTGACAATACCACCCTGGGGGGGGGTATCATTTTATTAGAAAAAAAATAAGAATTGTGCAAAAAGTGGGTGGAAAAGATGAAGACAAATTCCAAAATAATACTTGGTATAATAATAGCTGTATTACTTTCTACAGTTTCTTGTTACGTCTTAGCAGAAAACTTAATAAATAGTAAAGATGTAGTATATAAAGATAATTCAAACTTAGTTGCCGATAATGTGCAAGAAGCAATAGATGGAACTTGCACAAAGATAGATACAAGGCTATCGAATATAGAGGATAAGTTATATACAGTAAAAAATATGTACTATAAAGGACCATCATTTACCTCATCTACTTCTCCAATATATGTGGGTGTATCAATAACTTTACCAGCTAAATCATATTGTGGTATCTTAGTAACTTCAGTACATAGTACTGGCGCACCAAAGGATGTATTTCTAAGTACAAGTCAAAATGAATTACTACTAATTAGCGATGGTTATAGTAGTAGCAATGAAAATCTTGGAAATAATACATTATTTATACCATTTAATGAGTATGTTACAACCGAAACTACTTACTATGTTTGGGCATCGCACAATACTGTTGGAACAGGTAGAATAGAAATAAAAGGCTTTTGCGCCACAAAATACAAGTAAAATGTCCCTGTAATTTTCTTTAACTTTCTTATTTCTTTTCTAAATACATTTTGTTATAATAAGAATTAGAAAGAAGTGAAAGAAATGAAACTACAAGTACTTGAAGCTAGTAAAATAGTACTAGTAACCTTTGTTTTTTCCGCCCTTATTATGTTTTTAATGCGTAAAGTCGCAGTTCATATTGGCGCAATAGATGTACCAAGCACTAAAGAAGGGCACCGACATATTCATAAAAAAGCAACACCTAAACTTGGTGGTGTAGGAATATTCCTTTCCTTTTTACTTGGTTATATGCTTTTTGGTGAAAACAGTATTCGAATGAATTCCATTTTGATAGCGAGTTTTATTATCATCTTAACAGGCATTGTTGACGATATTAACCCTATAAGAGCCTATCAAAAACTAATTGGTCATATCATTGCTGCCTGTGTTATTGTCTTTTATGGTGGAATATTACTAGAAGAAATAACCGCTTTTGGCTATGTCATAAATTTTGGCCTTTTTGCCTACCCAATAACAATATTATTTTTAATCGCTTGTACCAATATTATTAACTTAATAGATGGTTTAGATGGTCTAAGTGGTGGTATATGTAGCATTTTTTTCATTACTATTTCAATTATCGGTTTTTATCAAGGAAGAGCAGGAAGTCTTGTAATGATTTTAACTCTTATTATGCTAGGTTCAACTTTAGGCTTTTTACTTCATAACTTTTATCCTGCTAAAATTTTTGTCGGCGATTGTTCTACCTTCTTAGGTTTTATTATCGGAATTATAACTCTACTAGAATTTAAAGGTCCAGCTTTAATTTCTTTCTTTGCTCCAGTAACAATACTAGGTATTCCTATATTAGATACCTTATTTGCTATAATAAGAAGACTATTAAAAGGACAATCACCATTTCAAGCTGATAGAGAGCATCTTCATCATCAATTATTAGGTATGAACTTTTCTCAGAGAACAACAGTATTAATCATTTATGCTATTAATATTCTTTTTGCTATGGCCTCCATATTCTTTACATTAATAAATCCTACTATCGGCCTTACAATTTATTTAATATTATTTGTACTTGTACTATGGTTTGTTTTTCATACTACTATCATTTCTGATAAAAATCCTAAAATAGTAAAAAAATTTGAAAAACTAATCACAAGAAAGTAAAGTCACACCTTTGAAAGGTGTTTGTTTATTTTTATCTATTAAAAGAATAAAAAAAGAGGGACAATATGTTAAATTTTATAATTTGTGAAGAAGAAAATACCTTTGTTACAGCTTATAAAAAAATTATTGATAAAATAATGATGAACTTTGATATTGACTACAACTATCACGTTTTTAAAAGTTACAATAATAAGTGGAAAGATATAACAGAAAAAGAAACAGGTTTCAAAGTCTATTTATTAGCTATGAAAACAAAAGAAGGTTCAGGCTTAGATGCTGCTAGATATATAAGAGAAGAAATAGATGATTGGCAATCAATGATAATAATGATATCTTCATACTTAGAATATAAATATGAAGCTTTAAGTAAACGTCTAATGTTAATTGATTTTATAAGTAAACTAGATAATATAGAATGTCGTTTAACAGAAGCTATTAAAATAGCCATTAAAAATTATGATAAAAGGCCTAAAACACTAAAATTTACCTATAAAAAAACTTTTTACAATATCGAATTCCGTAAAATCTTATATATTGAAAAAGAACAAGATAATAAAAGATGCATTTGTAAGACGACAGAAGGAAACTATTATATATCAGGAAATTTGTCTACCGTAAGTAAAATGCTAGATAAGAGATTTATCCAAATATGTCGAAGCATTATCATAAATGGTGAACAAATAGAGTCTTATAACGTTAAAACTAACATTATAACTTTTAAAAATAAAGAAGAATTAAATGCTATATCACGTAGCAAAAAAAGGGAGATTATAAATTATGTTAGAGGTACAAATTAGTGCTATAAACTATTTTATAAAATTAATTTTAACTTTTTTCCTTATAAAAGTTATGGCACCTAAAAGTACTGGTAATTTTACCCTAAAAACCTTTCTTATCTTACTACTAGTTAGTTTCTTAATTGCTTATTTACCTATTTCAACAAACGTAATCATAAAGTTATTAACTGTCTTTTTTCTAAATATAGTGATATTTAAGTACTTGCTAAAAATAGAACTCTACAACTGCTTTATTACTAGTCTTTTATCTCTTTTAATAATTTCTCTAATAGACTTCTTAAGTATAAATGTAATCAACCTATTTATATCATCCCATAACTACTTATATGAAAATCTACTAGCTGATATTTTAATCCTTTTTATAGTATTTTTGCTACGAAATAAAAACATTCACCATTATATTGAGTCTCTATTTTTGTATTTAAGCAATTTAAAAATATTTATATCTTCTCTTTTTATTTTAATTTTTACTACCTACGTATTTTTAAATGTTTTTCCAAGTTTTTCCTTAAATTATACTTTTTTTAATAATCTCTTAACGATATTTCTCATTGTAATTTTAACTGTTATTTTTATAAAAAACATTTTAGAAGAAAAAAACCTTGATAACTCGTTAAATAACCTTTTAACTTATATTAAAAATTTTGAGGAATTACTTTATGAAGAAGAGCTAAATAAAAAAATGTTTGAAAAACACCTCTCTGCATTAAACTTTCTAAATAACGACAAAGTAATAAAAGAAAAAATAGAAGATATTTTAAAAGAATTACATTTAACTGAAGAAAAAGAAAAGAAAATTAATACCTTACCGCCAGGCTTGAAAGGTCTAATATATTATGAATCATTAGAAGCTAAAAAGAATAACATTACCTTTGCAACAGACATAAGTCTTTTTCCTAAAACATTTTTGAAAAAGTTAAATACTAATCAAATAAATATTCTTTGTAAGATACTTCATATTTACTTTCTTAATATTTATAAAACCACCAAACCACTGCGTAAGAAAAATATTTTAATAGAAATATATGAATTAAATGATCGAATAAATATCGTAATATCAAGCACATTAAAATCATCATCGAAAAACATTTCATTCCAGGATATAAATACCTATTCAAATTTGTTTTTTTTCTACCTATTTAAAAATAGATGGCTAAAGATACGAAAAGAAATAATAGATAGTTATTACATTGAACAAATATCAATATTAAAAAGCAAATTAAAACAAAAAAAGAAAGCCCCGAAAACTTTCTTTCATCGCTAAAGAAAAATATTTATTTAACGATTTTTGGTAGAAGAGGTCAATGACTCAAGTTTTACTTAATAAATAAAGGGTAGTAATTTTATTATATTAACTAAAGCTATTAGAGTCATTTTTGCATGATAGTTAATTAATATATTTTTTTCTTTTGACCCCAACTACCGATATAATTATAAGATATATTTTTTTTTAAATTATAAAAATTCCAAAACTGGTAGATTTTTCAAACTCTTTTTGCTAAAAATGTCGAAAAAAATCGAAAAAATACCATTTACGAACAAAAAACATACCATTGAAGGAAAAAAAATTTAAAATCAAAAGCATTTGTTAAAATTTATTTTACCAAGATAAAGAAATATTTGGTAGAATGTGAGGTGTGTAGTTTAGTGATAATCGGACGCGTGAAATGGTTTAACAATGAAAAAGGCTATGGATTTATAGACTTTAAAGAAAATGAAGATATTTTTGTACACTATTCTGCTATTGAATTAGATGGATATAAAACATTATCAGAAGGACAATTAGTAGAATTCAAACTTATTGAAACAAGTAAAGGATATCAAGCTATAAATGTAAAATTAGTTAAAGAAACTGCTACTGTAAAATAGTAGTTTTTTTTAAAATAACGTGCTATAATGAATTTAAAGGAGGCGAATGTATGGAAATTATAATTCACGGTGATAAGCTTAAAATAACTTCTGCTATGAACGATTATCTTAAAGAAAAGCTAGGAAAATTAGATAAATATCTAGAAAACAGTTCCAATATAAGGGCAAACGTTATAGTAAAAGTTAAAAATCACGAACAACGTGTTGAAATAACCATACCACTAAAAACATTTATTTTAAGAACAGAAGAAACAAAGAAAGATTTTTATGCTGCTGTAGATATTGCAGTTGATAAATTAGAAAGACAGATTAGAAAAAATAAGACTAGACTAATGTCTATGTCTAAACAAACAAAGACCAGTTATGATTTTAATATTGCTACAATTGAAGAAGATGAAGAATTAGAAGATAAAAAAGTTCTAAAAAGAAAATTAGTTGAAGTTAAACCTATGAATGAAGAAGAAGCTATTTTACAAATGGAACTATTATCTCACCAATTCTATATGTTTAAAGATAGTGAAACCGATAAATATTCTGTAGTTTATAAGAGAAACGATGGAAATTACGGAATTATTGAAGCAGAATAAAAATCAAAAATTAAATGTTTTTATAAGGGTAATCTTTCATTATCCTTATTTTTTTGATAAAATAGTTTGTTGAGGAGAAGATATTATGAATATATTAAGAAAATTATTTGATCATGAGTATAAAGAAATGAAAAAATTCAGAAGTCTAGCTGACAAAGTTATGTCTTTAGACGAAGAATATTCTAAATTAACTGATACAGAACTTCAAAATAAAACAGAAGAGTTTAAAGAACGTTTAAGTAAAGGAGAAACACTAGATGACATCTTAGTAGAAGCCTTCGCAACTGCTAGAGAAGCATCATTTCGTGTAATAGGTGAAAAACACTTCTATGTCCAAATTCTTGGCGGTTTAGCTATTCACTACGGCAATATAGCTGAAATGAAAACAGGAGAAGGAAAAACTTTAACTAGTGTTTTGCCAGCCTATTTAAACGCTTTAACTGGCAATGGTGTCCATATTATAACTGTTAACGAATATCTAGCTAGTCGTGATGCCGAATGGATGGGTGGAATTCACAAATTTCTTGGTTTAACTGTTGGTGTTAATCTACGTGAATTATCTCCTGAAGAGAAGCAAGAAGCTTACAATTGCGATATTTTATATTCTACTAATAATGAGATAGGTTTCGATTACTTAAGAGACAATATGGTCGTTCGTAAAGAAAATCGTGTTCAAAAGCCACTTAACTTTGCTATTATTGATGAAGTAGACTCTGTCTTAATAGACGAAGCCCGTACTCCATTAATTATTTCTGGTGGTGAAATGAAAAGTGCTAACTTATATATTGATGCCGATCGTTTTGCCAAAAGCCTAAAAGTAGAACAAGATTATATATATGATGAAAAAACAAAAAGTGTAAATTTAACTGAAAGTGGTTCTGATAAAGCTGAAAAAGTATTTAATGTCAAAAACTTATACGAAGTAGATAATGCTACACTGCTTCATCATATCAATCAAGCTCTAAGAGCAAACTATTCTATGAAAAAAGATGTTGACTATGTAGTACAAGATGGTGAAATAATAATAGTTGATCAATTTACAGGACGTTTAATGAAAGGGCGTGCTTACTCAGATGGACTTCACCAAGCTATTGAAGCCAAAGAAGGAGTAAACATTAATCAAGAAACCAAAACATTAGCGACAATTACTTTTCAAAATCTATTTAGAATGTACAAAAAACTATCAGGTATGACCGGAACAGCAAAAACAGAAGAAGAAGAGTTTAGAAACATTTATAATATGTATGTTATAGAAATACCAACCAATAAACAAGTAATTCGTATAGATGCCCCAGACTTAGTTTATGCTACAAAGGAGGCAAAATATAAAGCCATCGTTAATTTTGTAAGAGAATGCTATGATAGAGGACAACCTGTACTTATTGGTACAATTGCTATTGAGACAAGTGAGCTTATCAGTAATTTACTAAAGCAAGCTCATATTCCTCACGAAGTCTTGAATGCTAAAAATCACGCTCGTGAAGCTGAAATAATTTCTAAAATAGGTCAGCAAAAATCCGTTACTATCGCCACAAATATGGCTGGTCGTGGTACTGACATTAAGTTATCAGATACTATAAGAGATTTAGGTGGTCTTTGTGTAGTAGGTACAGAACGTCACGAATCTCGTCGTATTGATAATCAGTTGCGTGGGCGTTCTGGTCGTCAAGGAGATCCAGGATATACACAATTTTTTGTTTCAATGAAAGATGATTTAATGGTACGTTTTGGCTCTGATAGAATAGGTGAACTTATGAAAAATATGGGACTTGGAGACCAAGCTATTCAAAGTAAAACATTTACAAAGTCAATTGGCACAGCTCAGAAAAGAGTTGAAGGAAATAACTTTGATATTCGTAAACAATTGCTTCAATATGATGATGTAATGAATAATCAAAGAGAGATAATTTATGAAAAAAGAAATAGAATACTTGATGAAGAGTCGATTCACGAAATGATTTTATCTACATTTAGACATCATATAGAAGATTTAATTAATTCGCACTTAGCTCCAGAGGGTTACTTAACTGATAACGATTTAGAAGATATAGCAAATTTTGCTAACGAAAACTTACTAAAAAAGGATATTTCTAAAAAAGATATAACCAATATGGAAACAAACGATGTAATTGATTTTCTAGCTAAAAAGGTAATTGAAGAGTATGAGACAAAAATAAAGGAAATACCTGAAGAAGTAACAAATGAATTTGAAAAAGTTATTACTCTTCAAGTGTTAGATAATTATTGGATGGAACATATCAATACTATGGCTCATCTAAGAGAAGGAATACATTTACGTGGTTATGCTCAAGAAGACCCACTTAGAGCTTATACTATGGAGGGTTTTGAGTTATTTGATGCTATGATGCAAAAAATTGATAAAGATGTTTCTATTTTCCTTCTAAAGGCCGAGATTCGCCAAAACATAGAAAGAAAAGAAGTTTCTAAAAAGAAAATAACTAATGAGGATAAGCAAGATATTAAAAAAACACCTAAAAGGGTTAATAAAATAGGAAGAAATGATCCTTGTCCTTGTGG
>CANRQG010000068.1 GCA_947632735.1 uncultured Bacilli bacterium
GGGGGTATAATTTTATTAATAAAAAATAAGAAAAGTGCAAAAAAAGCAGGTGGAAAAATGCAAATTTTAAAGAAGAATAAAAGAATGCTAATTGGAATAATAGTCGGAGTATTAATATCAAGTTTTGTATCATATGCAATAGCTGAAACCTTAATAAATAGTAAAGATGTTGTTTATCAAGATAACTCTAATTTAGTCGCTGACAATGTCCAGGATGCGATAGACGGAACTTGTTCAAAGATAGATACAAGATTATCAGAAATAGAAGATAAGTTGTATACAGTTAAGAAAATAGCAGGAAGTATAATGTTTACTACAACTACTGATTATTCTAATACTGGCTTAGTAATTACTTTCCCAGCAAATTCTTATTGTAGTATAAGTTTTGGTAACACGTGGCAAAATAGAGAACCACGTGGAATAACATTATCTACTGGTAAAGATTCGATTATTGGTTGGTTTTCTAGAACTGAAACTGATATTTCTGGTATACATTTATCTGCTACATATAGTAATTATTTTGAATCAGAAACAACATATTATTTATGGGCTAAATATAAATTGGGTGGACAAACTGACCAGGTATCTTATGCTGGCTTTTGTGCAACTAAATATAAGTAGAATACTTAATATTAGTATTTATACAGAGTTTTGTGTGTACAAATTCATACTATAAAACACTTATTTTATAAGTAATTATTTCCTAATTTCTTCGTCATAAAATGCTTGTAAATTACATAAATAAATGATAGAATACTATTAATTAGAGTAATCTTTGTTGAAAGGAAATGATATGATGGAAGAAAAATTAGTAAGAATTTATCCTAAGATGTTTACTTGGTTATTTTTTGGTTTATTGATTACTTTTGTTAGTGGCTATGGCTTATCTTTAGTCCCAACTCTTATGATGCGTTTACTTTCAGTTGGTGCTATACCTATATTAATTATTGAACTTGTAATTGCTGTTTTGATGGGCTTTAGAATTAGAAAAATGAATAAGTCAACAGCCATTATTTGTTATATATTATTCTCAATTACGACAGGTATATCTTTTTCAGTTTTATTCTTACAGTATGAAATGTTTTCATTAATGTCAATTTTCTTAATTACATCAATAATTTTTGCAGCTTTAGCTTTGTATGGACATACTACGAAAAGAGATTTATCAAAATTTGGTGTTATTCTTTTTGTTACTCTTGTTGTTTCTATAATTTGTTCAATACTTAATTATTTTATATTTAAAAATAGTACGCTTGATATCGCAATATCAATTATTAGTATATTAGTGTTTACTTTTTATATTGCTTATGATATGAAAGTAGTTCGAGCACTTGCTTTTGAGTTAGATGAAGATAAGGTTGCTATCTTTGGAGCTTTTAATTTATATTTAGACTTTATTAATTTATTTGTTAGATTACTAGAAATATTTGGTAAAGAAAAAGACTAAAATCTTTTTTCTTTTAGGAGTAGATTTTTATGAAAAGAAAAGATTTAAAGAAAAAGGCTCGTAAAATTTTTCAAAAGCATTATCTTTATTTTGTAATAGTTTGTTTAATGGCTTCATTTATTGGTGCAGAGTTTACTGATTCACTTTCTATTACGAGAATTAGAAACCAAGTATCTAGTGAAGAAAAATTACTTATTGAAGATTTTGAAAATGACGATTTGACGGAAGCTGAAGAGTTAGTTGAAGAGAAGAAGCAAGAGATTATTGAAAAGGTAGATAGTCCTGTTTTGGGTAGAACAAGAGGAGTTTTAGCTTCATTAATAAATTCTATTTCTACGGGTTCTCTTTATATTAGAATAACGCAAGCAATTATTTCTATAACAAAGTCAAAAAATTTGGCTATTACTTTTTTAATTATTTTAAGTTTAATCTTATCCTTTTTCATTTGGTTTTATACAACTAATGTTTATCCAGTTATATCTAGAAGAATATTTTTAGAGGGAAGAATTTATTCAAAAGTTTCAAAGCAGAGATTTTTATTTCTTTTAAATATTAAGAAATGGAATAAAGTAGCTTTTACGATGTTTTTAAAATATATTTATCTTTTCTTTTGGAGCTTAACTATTGTGGGAGCTTTTATCAAGAGATATTCATATTTTTTAGTGCCATATATTGTGGCTGAAAATCCTGATATAGCGGCGAGGGACGCTATTAATCTTTCTAGAAAAATGATGGATGGTCATAAATTTGAATGTTTTGTAATGGACTTGTCTTTTATTGGTTGGGAAATCTTAGGAATTATCACTTTTGGAATGACAAAGGTTTTGTACTCTAACCCTTATAAGGTAGCATTTTTCTCTGAATACTATGCAAAGTTGCGACTTTTGGCTATAGAAAATAGAATTGAAAATTATGAGTATTTGAATGATAATCTTTTATTTGAAAAAGCTGATAAAAAGTTATTACAAAGTACTTATGCCGACATAGTTGAGTTAAAAAATAAAAAAGATAAGAGCATTGCTCGTGATAGTGGGGTAAAGGCCTTTTTAGTAAATAATTTTGGTATTACACTTTATAGTAAAAAAGAAGAAGAACAGTATGAGAAAGAGGAACTTCGTAAGAATAGAATTAATTATTATCAGGATGTAATTGATGGAAAGACTTATCCAAATCGTCTTTTTAAAATTCAAGAGAAGACAAAAAAGAGAATTATTGAGAATATTAATTATTTGAGAAACTATAATGTTATTTCTTTCATTTTATTATTTTTCGTTTTTTCTTTTATTGGTTGGCTATGGGAAGTTAGTCTTCATTTGATTACTGATGGTGTTTTTGTTAACAGAGGGGCTTTGCACGGACCTTGGCTACCAATATATGGTTGGGGTGGGGTTTTGATTTTAATGATTTTAAAGAGATTACGCAAGAGTCCTTTAAAGGAATTTGCTGCGACTATATTTTTGTGTGGTTTTGTTGAATATTTTACATCAGTGTATTTGGAGCTTACTCATAATGGAGTAAAATGGTGGGACTATAGTGGCTACTTCTTGAATTTAAATGGTCGAATTTGTGCAGAGGGCCTTTTAATATTTGGTTTAGGAGGTCTCGCAATTGTTTATGTTGCGGCTCCTGTTTTGGATAATATGATAAGAAAGTTAAATAAGAAGGTTGCTGTTACACTGTGTATTATTTTAGTGGCTGTTTTTGCTACTGATCAGGTTTATTCACATTTTTATCCGAATGAGGGTAAGGGAATAACTGATTATGCTTATTTGAAACATAATTTAGAATATCGGAGGTTATAGTATGATTGCGGTTATTCTTTCACCGTTATATATAGCACTACATATTTACTTAATGTGGCGTTTACTTATTTGGTTAGGTGCTTGTCATAAAGTATTTAAGAAAAAGCAAGTAATAGTTATTTTAGCACTTATATATGCTTTTTTTTCGTGTGCTATTCTAATAGGCTTTTTATTACCAAATGGTAAAGTAAAGTATGTTATTAGTGGTATGGGTAATTTTTGGTTAGGTATTTTGCTTTATACAGTTATTATATTTATTATCAATTATTATATTAAACTTGCTTATTTTAAGATTAAGAATATTCCTGATAATAAAAGGACAAAGACGAAGTTTTATAAAGTCAGTGGAGTTATTAGTATTTTTTTGATAGCTTTTATTAGTATTTATGGAACGATTAATGCTAGAAATATACGGACAACAAGTTATGAGGTGACGATTAATAAGAGAGCTACTGGCTTTAAGAGCTTGAATATAGTTTTGGTTGCTGACTTACACATTGGTTATAATGTTGGTTATAGACAGATAGAGAAGATGGTAGAAAAAATTAATAAGGAAAAGCCTGATGTTGTTATTATGGCGGGGGATATATTTGATAATGATTATGAGGCTATTGATAATCCTAACGCTATTATTAATTCTTTTAGGAGAATAAAATCTAAGTATGGTATTTTTGCGGTTTATGGAAATCACGATATAGATGAGAAGACTTTAGCGGGTTTTACTTTTGATTATAATAGTAAAAAGATGAGTGATTTGCGGATGGATAAGATGCTTTCTGATAGTAATATTAAACTTTTACGAGATGATTATGTAATGTTGGATGGGGAGATTTATATTTATGGTCGACCTGATTATAAGCGTTTAGGCAGGGGAATATCCAAAAGAAAGACACCTACGGAGATAACTAGCAATTTAGATACGACTAAGCCGATTATTTTGATAGACCATCAGCCGAGGGAACTTCAGGAATTAGCTTCTGCTAAAATTGATTTAGATTTATCGGGACACACTCATAATGGGCAACTTTTTCCAGGAACGGTTTTAACGAAATTTATGTGGAAAAATGCTTATGGATATAAGCAAATAGGTAATCTTCATAGTGTCGTAACTAGTGGAGTGGGGCTATATGGACCTAATATGCGTGTTGGTTCTATTGCGGAAATAGTTGTGGTAAAGGTTAATTTTGCGTAGATGGTAAGGTGGGGTTGGCTGGTATGAATGGGGTTTGGCGGATGTTTTTGGTGAATGCTTTTTTGTGCGTGTCTTTGATGAATTTTTTGGATAAATGCTTTTGATAAGCATTTTAAATGGAGAGAAGAATATTCTCTTTTTAATTTTCACATAAAATACACAATTGTTTGATAAGTTTTTTTGTATTAAAGTTTAGGAGGAAAAATGAAAAAAAATAAGTTGAAAGTAATTTTTATTAGTGTTGGTATTGTCGTTTTTATTTCAATAGTTGGTTTATTAAGCTTTTATTTAAGTAAAAAACTTACTGATAAAAATTTAGACAATATAAATTGGTTGAGAAAAAATGTTTCTGTCTTAAAAGATTCTTCTTTAGGTGAGGATATTTATTCAGTTAATAAAAACAAAAATATTTCTATTTATAATTTAAAATATCAAAAGGTTGTGAATGAAAAAATTGAAAAGTTATTGGATAATTCAAGTCAAGAGTATATAGTTATTTATAATCCTTATGGTACTAACAAGTTGAGTGTTAATGTCTATTTTAAGGATGATGATTTTGATAATTTGCAGTATGAAGTTAGTTCTTCTAAAGATGGTATAAATGATTTTTCTAAGGAACTTGTTGATGGAAGGAATGCTTTTCAATTGATAGGTTTGATTCCAAGTAGTAAAAATGAAGTTAGTATAACTTCTGATGCTCTTGAAGAAGAGATTAAGTTTTCTATTGACTTAAGTGATGTAGCTTCTATTGGGGAAGAGAAGCTAAAGGTTGAAGATGGCGACAGTGATGTAGAACTTGCTGATGGGTTATATGCAATGTTAGGTAATGACTCTGATGAAGAGGATTATCTTGCTTTTTATGATAATGATGGTATTATGCGTAGTGAGATACCTTTAATAGGTTACCGTGCTCATAGTATTTTGTTTGATGATGATAAAATGTATTTTAGTATTTCTCAAACAAGAATAGTAGAAATGGATAATCTAGGTCAAGTTACAAATATATATCGTACTGGCGATTATCAGTTACATCACGATTATGTTTTTGATGATGATAAGAACTTTTTGGTTTTAGCTAATAATACTTTGAAAGATACGGAAGAGGATTGCATTATTAAAATAGATAGAGAAACGAAAGAGGTTACGGAATTAGTAGACTTTGAGGATATTTTTAAGAGTTATGTTTCCACTTGTGAACTAGATACCAAGAGTCAAAGAGATGAGGGTGAAGATGGTCTAGACTGGTTGCATTTAAATTCTATTGAATATGTTGATGGTGATGTAATATTAAGTAGTAGGGAAACTTCTTCAATAATAAAGGTTTCTAATATTTTGAATGACCCTAAGGTGGAATATATTATTTCCAATGATAAGTTTTGGAAAGGTACAGATTTTGAAGATTTAGTTTTTACACAGAAGGGTGATTTTAAGATTCATTCAGGACAACATAGTGTTCGTTATACTGCCGGTGAAAATGAGAATGAGTATTATTTGACATTTTTTAATAATAATTATGGTGTATCAAATAGTCAGCCAAGGTTTTCTTATAAGGATTTAGGCATTACTAATGATAATCCTTTTCAGGGTGATGTTTCATATTACTATGTTTACAAAGTCGATGAGGAGAACAGGACTTTTGAGTTGGTTGATGATTTTGAGGTTGAATATTCGGGAATAGTTAGCAGTGTTCAGGAATTAGATAATGATAATGTTCTTGTTGATTCTGGTACTAAGGGAATATTTGCTGAGTATGATGATGAACACAATTTAATAAGAAAATTTACAGCTAAGATGAATAAGTATATGGTATATCGTGTCTTAAAATATGATTTTTCAGGTTTTTGGTTTAAGTAGTAAAAAAGACAGTTCCTGCTTTTGCAAATTGAGCAATTGGGAACTGTTTTTTTGTGTAGTTTTTTGTGAAAAGCTTATTAATATTTAGATACTATTAGAAGTAATTATTATAAGAATAAATATAAAAAATTATTGATAATTGTGTCGGGATGTGCATTGTTTATTTACATACATTTTTCTTAGTAAAAGGTATAATTTTTTATGAATATAGGAATACTTAAAATAGAGGAATGTATTTATGGATAGTAGAAATATAAAGAAAATTGTTGTGGTTGGTTTGTTTGTTGTGGTATTGTGCTTGTCTGTTGCTTATGCCGCTATTTCTGCTTCATTAAAAATTAGTGGTACAGCTGATATTTCTGCTAGTAGTTGGGATGTACATTTCGTAAAAAATGAAGAAGTAACTATACCTAAGGGAAAAGCAGTATGTGATATAGGAAATGTAGAAAAATTATCAATAACTGATTTGAGTGCGGTTTTAAAGGTACCAGGTGACTCTTGTATATATACAGTTCCAGTAGAAAATACAGGAAGTTTACCTGCTAGTTTAACTAAAGTAATAAATAGTGATTTAGAATTAAGCTTTAAAGGTAGTGGAGATAATAAAGAAGAAGATGAAAACTTATTAAAACAATATGTTAAGTATGAAGTAAACTATGGTGGAACAGAGATAAATGAAAGTACTGATTTTAGTAGTATTTATACACTAGAACAAAATGAAAAAGAAACGGTAACATTAAGAATATCATTTAGTATAGATGCACCTGATATACCAAAAGAAGCAGTAGAGATAACAGATTTAGGAACAGAATTTGTTTTTGAGAATAAAGCAGAGAATAATGGACAAGAAGTAGAAAGTAGATATTCAATAAAATATAAAGGCTTTAGTGGAGCAGGATATAAGACAAGAATAGAAAGTGGACAAACATTTACTCAAAAGATAGGCAATGTAGAAATATTATACGTTAAGATGGGAGATAGAATCTTAAATGAAGAAGAATATACATATCAAGATGGAACCATAACAATAGGAAATGTAACAGGAGATATAATAATCGCAAGTACGAGTTATGCTCCATCATTTAGTGATAAGAGTGGAGCGAATACCCCAGTATTAAATGGAGATATGATACCAGTAGTATATAATGAAGATTTAAAGGTATGGCAAAAGCAGGATTTAAATAAGAGTTATGATTATTCAAAACAAGTATGGGCCAATGCTGTTACAGTAACAGAGAGTAGTAGACCAACATATAAAA